>CASBPY010000216.1 GCA_949127675.1 Synechococcales cyanobacterium PMM_0072 | reverse complement strand
TTGTAAGCTGGGGCTTTTTCTTAGCTGGTAAATTATTTTGGTTTCGTCCTGATTGCACCTGTAAGGATGTGGATATAGAAGTGGTAGATGCACCCTGATTATTCGTCCCTGGCTTACTTGTTGTAAGCTGGGGCTTTTTCTTAGCTGGTAAATTATTTTGGTTTCGTCCTGATTGCACCTGTAAGGATGTGGATATAGGAGTGGTAGATGCACCCTGATTATTCGTCCCTGGCTTACTTGTTGTAAGCTGGGGCTTTTTCTTGGCTGGTAAATTATTTTGGTTTCGTCCTGATAGTGGCTGGATGGGTGTGTATACAGGAGTGGTAGATGCATCCTGACTTACTTCGGTAAGTCGGGTTTTTTTATTCATGGGGCTAAACAGATCGAGGTAGGAATAATTCATGAATTACCCCTACCTCGCTGTCTAGTTCTCTTCTGGCAGAATTAGTAAATTATCGACAACTTCTAGCTGAATCTTATTTTTCCAGACCACATCTTTCCACGTTTCATATCCGGCTGGCTGGCAGTACTTGTAAAGATGAGAATTATACGATCCTTCAATTCCAGTTATCACGGTCATTACGTTGGTTGCAGCGGCTTTTACGCCATCATCTGTCGATCGAGCACCTAGATAAAAATCATTCCCAGGCCACGATACATGATCCCAAGCGACAAAACTAAATAATTCATAATCATCAAAGTTATCACCATCTTCGGCATAATCTTCTGGTTGGCAGAGCTGGGGTTTATTGATATTTCCTTTGGTTAATGGTCTGACCAAGAAACTAATACTCCCAATTTCAATCCGCTCATTTTCGCACTCTTGATATGGATCGAAATAAACAACTTTAATATTAGAGAATTTATTGCCATGAGTTTCGAGAAATTCGATCAGCATTTTTCTCAACTCAGCACCTAACTGTCCTCGAAACACACCTGCAAACTGACCACATCCCATGCCCGGAATTGTAATTAGGGCAATCTTTCCGCTCTGTTGTGCCAAATTATTGGCGTAGATAAATGCTGGCAAAAATCTTCTTTCGTAGAGTCGATAGTATCCTTCATAGTTAATCTTGCGATCGATCGTCACTTCGTCCCAGTCCACGGGTGTAATCTGATTATCATTGCGGAGAAGTGCGCCTGGAGTAAAGATTAGGGTTGCAGCAAATGGAATTTGATGGAGATCGGGATGGCGATGTTTGCCATTATCATAGACAGTGACAGGAGTAACGATACTAATATCACCTAAGATCGAAAGCTCTGTTTGATTCCAATCAATCCCATTGCCATAGATTTCAGTTTCCGCGAAAATTTGGGCACGTTTAGTTCTGACTAGCAATTCGATAAATTCAATCGTGGTGATTTGATTAAGATCTAAATGTTTGATTTGATCGAATAAATATCTCCCAGGAGTAGTGCCAGATTTAATCTGCTCAAGATAGTCAACTACTTTTCCAAATGTTTCTGGACTGATCAGAACTTGGTAATTTTTCATCGTTATTTGTCGATCGGGTTTATGATCGATCGTACTCTACTTGAATTTCTGACTAAATGATTAGCTATCTCAAAGGCATCGCCATTCAAATCCAGACTCCGACGAATACTCGATCGATCTTAATCTTAGAGGTGAATGGGATCGGCTATGAATTGCAGATTCCCCAGCGGATGACATTGGAAGTGATCCTAAACAGCGAGCTACTGGTATTTGCCCATCAGCAGGTACGGGAAGATTCGATGACGCTATATGGCTTTAGTTCGGCAGCCGAGCGGGATTTATTCAGACAATTGATTAGTGTTAGTGGGGTTGGAGCTAGTCTGGCGATCGCTTTATTGGATAAACTAGGACTAGCCGATACAGTTTCAGCGATCGTTACCAGCAATATTCAACGGCTATCTACTGCTCCAGGTGTTGGCAAAAAAACTGCCGAACGTCTTGCGCTCGAACTACGGAGCAAGTTGGGACAATGGCGCGTTGCATCAGGCTTGATGGAAGCTCTGCCGTTGACTAGTCTCAACCCAACGATGCAAGCTGAAGTAGAAATGACCTTGCTAGCCTTGGGCTACTCAAATGATGAAATTCACCATGCTTTACAAGCGATTAGTCAAGATAGTTTGATGGTTAAAAGTCCAAACGTCGAAGATTGGCTGAGGCTGGCGATTGCTAGCATTCAATAGGTTAGTATTATTACCAAAAATATTTGTCAGCATGGTATTATATCAATTGGCTTATTACTCGCCTGCTTTCTTTAATCGAATGCAGATCGAATCATTAAAACTCGACTAGATCATAGCCAGTAAAATTGTAATTTTAAATTATTTTCCATGTCCTCATCTCCCCAATTAGAAGATTTCGATGATGCTGAGTTAGTCACCCTAACCGATGAAGCTGGGCGCGAACTCCCCTGCTACATCGAGCGCGAACTCGAACTCGACAGCCAGACTTACTTGCTGTTATTACCAGTAAATGCACCAATTGAAATTTTTGCCTGGGATGAAGATGATGACATTACCGAACTAGTTTCGATCGAGGAAGAAGAAGAAATTGGTCGAATTTTTGCTGATGCTCATGCAGTCCTAGCAGAGCAAAATCTTACCCTTAAACGTACCGCTTTTACCATGAGTGCGATCGGTGAATTGCCACCCCTCGATCCGCTGGAAGTTGTAACGATCGAAATTGATGATGAAGATGATAGTCTAGAGCCAGAAGAATTTCAGATTTTGGCACGGTTTTATAATGAAGAACAAGAGTATGCAATTTGCACACCAGTAGATCCACTCCTCTTCTTTGGTAAAGCCGATGATCAGGGTGTAGTTTCCTTGCTCTCAGAGCAGGAAGCCGAACAACTGCAACCAATGCTCGAAGACATGTTGTTAGATGAAATCTAAAGGTAAAAAAATGACCTTGAAATCAATCAAAACTGCCCCAAAGTGGTTACAAATCTCGGCACCAATTGCCATGCTGACACTTCTCTCTAGCGGCATCGGGAGCATTTGGTGGAGTAGTGCAACTGCACCAGCATCTAGAGATCCAAGTGTTAAAGGGATCCAAGTTCAAATCAAACCTGGCTCATCAATTCAAGCAATTGGCAAAGAGTTAGAAATCAAAGGGATTATTAAATCTCAAGCAGCATGGAAACTATGGACAGGCTGGCAAGCCAAGCAAGGTAAAGGTACGCCCCAAACTGGTACCTACGAATTATTGCCCAATCAACCATTAGATGCAGTAGCAGCCAAACTGCTAGAAGGAAAAGTTGTCCAATCTGGATTTACGATTCGCGAGGGGTGGAATATTCGGCAGATGGGCGAATACTTCGAGCAAGCAGGTTTGTTTAAAGCGGCTGATTTTATCGCTGCGACCAAAGAAATTCCCAGAGATAAGTTTCCTTGGCTACCTGAGGGAATTACCAATCTAGAGGGATTCCTATTTCCTGAAACCTATCAAGTCCCCAAGGAAACCATCACCCCCAAAGGTGTAGTGACGCAGATGCTCAAGCAGTTTGAGCAAATCGCTTTACCTGAATATCAAAAGACTGCCAGCCAAAAGTTGAGCTTATTACAGTGGGTGAGCTTATCGAGTATAGTTGAAAAAGAAGCTGTTAAAGCGATCGAACGCCCCAGAATTGCAGGTGTATTTACGACTAGACTCGCCAAGAATATGCGACTAGAATCCGACCCTACCGTCGAATATGGCTTGGGCATCAAACAGACAGCGGACAAACCATTGACATTCGCCGAAGTAAAGCGACCCAACCCCTATAATACCTACATGAATGCCGGAATTCCACCTGGTCCGATCGCTAGCCCAGGGATTGGCAGTCTCAAAGCAGTCCTTGCCCCAGATAGCACCGATTTACTATTCTTTGTCGCTAAGTACGATGGTACTCATGTATTTAGCAAAACTCTCAAGGAACATGTCGCAGCCACCAACTCCATTCGCCAGCAACGCAATGCTGGCAAAAAATAGCTAATTGATATTCACTACTCACCAGCATGGGAGAATACTTTATAGAAGACATAATTGATCTTTTATCAGGAATCGGGTAAAAACCCCGCACTTCAGGGCGGCTTTCTAGGCGAAAGCGCAGCTTGAGAAGTATGCGCTGTGACTAGCTACTATTCAATGGCAGGTAAGGACTTGATATAGTCTCGCAATACTTCAGCCATCGATAGATCCTTCTTCTGTGCATATTTTTTAAGTCTCTCGTACTCGCTCTGATTCACGTTGAATTGAATTTTTTGGGGTCTTGCCATGGTCTAATAAATACTCTACAATTAGAGTGTAGCGGCAAGGGTATTCAACCGCTCTAAAAACCCGATCGCTGCCTAACACGCAGACGTTGTACCTTGACAGTTAAATACATGCGGTTCTACTGCACTGTTCTAGCTTCCATCCTCGCAGTAGGTAAAGTATTTAGAGGAGCTAGACAAAACAGCCTTTTGGTGTGCTAGACACGCCAGATCAAAAAGGACTTGGAGCAATCCAACTAGGGTAGGGCATACCCGAAGTAACGCTTGGGGAGAATCCCAGCTCTGGGTTAGACACTGCAAGGTATC
>CASBPY010000215.1 GCA_949127675.1 Synechococcales cyanobacterium PMM_0072 | reverse complement strand
TTGACACCAGATTTAGAGTTGCCAGGATTTCAGATTCGATCGACCATTACGATCAAAGCTGAGACTGGGGTGGAGATGGAAGCTCTGACTGCGGTATCGATCGCTGCTTTGACCCTGTACGATATGGCTAAGGCTCTAGAAAAGTCAATGCAAATTGAAAATATTCGACTGATTAGCAAAACTGGCGGTAAGTCTGACTTTGTTGGAGGGTAGAGGTTAGAGACTGGGATACTCTCATTCCCTATTCCCTTACCCCTAAAACATTGACTAACTCAGGTTAAAATAGAATTGCTCGATCCTGCCTTCCTATCTCCTCCCCATTGTGAAAAAACGGGTTACTCTTACTTTCCCCAAACGTGCGATTCAGATGCCAGTAGCATATCGACTGGCAAAAGATTTTAACGTCGCTGCAAATATTATTCGCGCTCAGGTAGCCCCTAACCAGATTGGGAAGCTGGTTGTAGAACTATCTGGCGATATTGATGAACTAGATGCGTCCATTGATTGGATGCGCGCTCAAGGTATTCAAGTCTCGACGGCAAATAAGGAAATTTTTGTCGATGAGGATGTCTGTGTCGATTGTGGGCTATGTACTGGCGTATGTCCAACGGAAGCTCTCAATCTCGATCCTGAGACATTTAGATTAAACTTTACTCGATCGCGCTGTATCGTCTGTGAGCAGTGTATCCCGACATGTCCAGTTGGGGCAATTTCTACAAATTTATAGGTGAAGTAAGTTCTAATTTCGATCCAAGAAGGATTAGATAATTTGCAAGTGGGACAATATATCTAAGGATTTATGATCACTTTAAAATTCTACTTTCTGGAAGACTTTGCATGAATACTGAACCCGAACTCACGTTAGAACACATAAACTACATCAATGAATAATTAGTGTCGCACCGTACCATAGAGTGAGTCAGTTATAGTTAGTAGGTTGGGTAGAGCGAACGCGAAACTCAACGCCTGCACAAATATCCTAGAAATGTTGGGTTGTTTCGTTCCGTTCGCGTAGCGTTTGCCTTAGCAAAAAGGCTACGCCAACATGCTTCAACCCAACCTACCAAAAAATATTTATCTGTCTTCCGACAAGCGACCTTCGATCGGTTCATACTCATCTTCAAGTAACCAGAGTTGGGCTTGATCGTAACTGTCACAACGCTTAATTAGCTTATATTGCTCGGCAGGGTCGAGAATCTGGCAACGACCCGATTCATCGCCCAAGAGCATCAGCAAGTATGGAGGAGATTGGATTGGATCAACCCAAACTTCCAGAAAGCTCCAGTTATTATTCACTGGGTCGCGTGCGAGGGACGGGATGGTATTTATTGTCTGCATCAATCTTTACCTCACCATAAAATAAAAGGAGAGTCGAGCCATCAGGGTCAATCCGCACACGAATCGACTCAGCGAACATCAATCCATAACGATCGTAGCCCCTAGCAAAACCTGTGTGAAGACCTCCCACCATGATAGCCTGAGCGACTCGAAAGAGGGTATCTTCATCGTTGAATATATGGGCTGCTCTCCCTCTTAGCAGGAGCCGATTACTTTCGGGCGTATTCCGCAGGTGCTTGCCTAGATGCAGACGATCAAGAGTGATTTCCAGATTGATGCCACTCATGTAATCTTCATTGACTGGTCAGATTCCATAATGGCACACCTGCACGGTTACATAACTGAATAATTTTGGTGTTGTTATTGTTCGATCGAGATCTGATTTACCATATTCTGGTAGAATCTTGATGGTTTCTATCAGTGGCATCAATGGCTTCAACTCGCGCACGCATCGCACTTGACGCAATGGGTGGAGATGATGCACCTGCCGCCATAGTCGCGGGTGCGATCCAAGCCCAAACAGAATTAACAGATGTAGACGTAATCCTAGTGGGCGATCCTGAGCAAATTCAGGCGTGTCTAAGTCAGCATCCAAATGCTCCTAAGTTGGAAATTGTTCCAGCGGAGGGGACAATTGGAATGGATGAAGAACCCCTGAGTGCTTTACGACGCAAACCCAAGGCTTCGATCAATGTGGCAATGCAGCTTGTCAAAGAGGGTAAAGCCGATGCGGTAGTCTCAGCGGGGCATTCTGGTGCAGCAATGGCAGCCGCATTATTAAGATTAGGGCGATTACGGGGAATTGATCGTCCAGCAATTGCGGCGATATTTCCGACAAATCGGGCGGATAAGTCGGTAGTGATCTTAGATGTCGGCGCGAATGTCGATTGTCGCCCCAAGTATCTCGAACAATTTGCGGTGATGGGTGCTGTCTATAGTGAATATGTTCTGGGCGTAGAAAGACCTAAAGTTGGTTTGCTAAATATCGGTGAGGAAGAATCTAAGGGCAATGAAGTTGCGGTGAAGGCACACGAAAGCTTGCAACAGAATCAACATATCAATTTTGTCGGTAATGCCGAAGGGCGCGATGTCCTCTCTGGCAATTTTGATGTGATTGTCTGCGATGGTTTTGTCGGAAATATCTTGCTTAAGTTTGCGGAAGCTGTCGGTAATATAGTTGTACAGATGCTCAAAGAAGAATTACCACGGGGTATAAATGGCAAGGTAGGGACAGCACTGCTCAAGCCCAATCTCCAACGCCTGAAAAAGCGGATCGATGCCGCTGAACATGGAGGTGGTTTATTATTAGGAGTAGAGGGAGTTTGCATTATCAGTCATGGTAGTTCAGATGCGTTCTCGATCGCCAATGCCATTCGATCTGCCAAAAGTGCGGTTGATAAGAACGTAATCGAACAGATTAAATCCTCTACTCGCGATAAAGCACCAGAAAAGGAGTTGATAGTTGATAGTTGATAGTTGATAGTTGACAGCGAAGATCATCTTTAGTCATGGTTGAGCGAATCAGATCCGAACTAACCTCTAAAATAAGGGAAAAGGGTTATCGATAATATCTCATCCCTATTCCCTAACCCCTATTCCCTAACCCCTATTCTAAATGCCATCAAATCACTCACTAAAGGGAGTCACTTTTATTGGATGCGGTGCGGCTGCACCAGAGACTGTAGTGCTCAATGATGAGCTGGCACAGGTGGTAGACACGTCTGATGAGTGGATTGCTAGCCGCACAGGGATTCGTCAGCGGCACATTAGCAACGATCGAGAGTCATTGGCTGGTTTTGCGACTGAAGCGGCGCGACAGGCTCTGGAGATGGCTGGTGTGGATGCTGCTGATGTCGATCTGATCATCTTGGCAACGTCTTCGGCGGAAGATTTGTTTGGTACTGCTTGTCAGATTCAGGCGCAGTTGGGCGCGACTAAAGCCGTGGCTTTTGATTTGACGGCGGCTTGTTCGGGATTTGTGTTTGGAGTGGTGACTGCGGCTCAATTTCTGAGATCGGGTGTGTACCAAAATATTTTGGTAATTGGAGCGGATCTATTATCGCGGTGGGTAGATTGGAACGATCGAAATACCTGTGTATTATTTGGGGATGGTGCGGGTGCGGTATTGATGCAAGCTACTGAAGATATCGATCGATTATTGGGGTTTGAAATTCGTAGTGATGGTAGTCAAAATTGCTGTTTGAATCTTGGGTTTAAACCCGAATTGCATGAATTAATTCCTGGTGTAATCCTTACCCAAGGTAAATATCAATACATCACGATGAATGGTAAAGAAGTCTATCGATTTGCGATCAATCGGGTACCCGATGCGATCGATAAAGTAATTCATCAAGCCAATCTGACTAGTGATGATATCGACTGGCTGATTCTGCATCAAGCCAATCAACGAATTATGGATGCTGTCGCCGAACGTTTACATATTCCGGCGGAGAAAGTAGTTAGCAATGTAGCTAAATATGGGAATACTTCTGCGGCTTCGATTCCGATTGCGCTCAATGAAGCGGTCAGATCTGATAAAATTCAAGCTGGTGACACGATCGCCACATCTGGTTTTGGTGCTGGTTTAAGTTGGGGTGCCGCCATTTTTAAATGGGGGTAATTAATTAATTGATAGTATCGTAGTTTGGGTTGAGCAAAGCGTAACCCAAACTACGATACTATCAATTAATCTCGTGAATCTTGGGTTGTTTCCTAAAGGAGCTGAACAGACGAAAACGTCCCCTAATCGATAAAAGAAACTTTGTTGGGTTTCATTCTTCAACCCAACCTACAGCTCTAACCCCTAATCCCTAAATTATGGAAGTTGATTTTCAGCAGATCGAAGCGCGGAAACAAATCTTAGAAACTACCCGAATCGAACTTAAAACTCACTTTATTGGTATTGATGAAACAATCGACGATCTGCTCAATTATATTCAGATTTGGTATTTGATGCCAGAGATTTTGAGCCGTCCAATCATTGTCAATTTGTGGGGAATGACAGGGGTAGGTAAAACTGATTTAGTCCGTAGACTAGTTAAATGCTTGAATTTCCAAGATCGGTTTGTGGAGATAGAACTCAGTCATACCGAAGGCAGTTCTTGGGATAGTTCAGTGGGATCGGCACTAAATCGAAATAGTATTAGTGATGGTAAACCAGCGATAGTTTTGTTTGATGAAATTCAACGTTTTAATACAATTAATGCCGATGGTACTCCAGTTCAGTCATCAAAGTTTACTGACTTTTGGGAACTACTGAGCGATGGCAAATTGTCGAAACGAGTTAGGGACGATCTAGATTATTATATTCAGGACTACTTGTATCAGCAGAAAAACATTAAAAAGCGCAAAGAACGGGGTGAAGAAGATGTCGATGAAAATCCAGTATTAGGCTTTTATGAAGCCCAAAATCTCAAGTCGATGTTGCAGCTAGATGGTGAACTTTCGGATATTGCCGATATGTCTCAGATGCAGATGATCGAACAGATTCGTCAAGCTAAACACAAAAAGAAAGTATATGAACCGATCGATCATTCTAAAACTCTGCTAATTATTAGTGGTAACTTGGATGAAGCTTTTTCAATGGCAACCCAAATTGCCGAATCAGATGTCGATGCAGATATCTTTCATGCTTTTACCAAGAAGATTACAATGGTGGATATCAAAAATGCTCTGAGTAAGAGTTTCCGCCCTGAACAAGTAGCTAGATTTGGTAATATTCATTTGATTTATGCCAGTCTCAAAAAGTGTGACTTTGAGAAACTAATTGCGTGTGAGATTGATCGGATTATTGCCACGACTAAAGCTAAATTTGATGTAATTTTAAGTGTCGATCGATCTGTGCATGAACTAGTTTATCGCAATGGTGTATTTCCCGTCCAAGGTGTCCGCCCAGTATTTTCGAGTTTAGTTGATATTTTAGAAACTAATTTGGCTAAATTTTTATTTACAGCACTATTGCGGAGTGAGAAAAATATTGATATTGTCTATGACTTTGACAAGTCACAAATTACCGCCCAGATTGGTGATCAGTTAGAAGAAATTCCATTTACAGGTCGAATTGACAAAATTCGTCAGAGTAATCTGGAAGCAACTGTGGCGAATATTAGTGTCCATGAATCTGGTCATGCAGTAGCTTATATGGTGTTGTTTAGTTTGGCACCATTGCAGCTAAAATCGAAATTAGCTAGTAGTTATGCTGGTGGATTTACATTCCCACATCAGATTTATGAAACTAAAGAAAATTTAGTTCGCCAGATCAAGATTTATCTCGCAGGCGGACTGGCTGAGGATATCATGTTTGGGGATAAACTAGCGTCCGTCGGGCGGATTCACGATCGCGAACAAGCCACCAAAATCACGATCGATTATATTCGCCGCTACGGTTTTGATGATGAATTTCAGGCTAACTATACGCTCGAATATGGTCATAGTATGGAAATGAAAGCAACCGATAACGATGTTGAGAAAATGATTGCACGGCTAGTATCTGAAACCAGAGAGCTATTAGCTTTTAACAAGCCTTTATTACAAGAATTGTCTAGCAAGTTATCGGTGACTGGCAATTTAACAGCGACAGAAGTTGCCGCAATCGGCATCAAGCATGGATTGCCAGTGGTGGTTGAAGCGGAAGGATTTCTGAAAATCCCAGCTTATGATCAATTGTTACCAAAAGCAGAACCTACTTAATCATCTATCTCAAATCGAAAACCTTAATAACTAATAATTAATATGAAAACTGCGTGGGTATTTCCTGGTCAAGGATCGCAAATTCTGGGGATGGGAATGGATTTATTAGACATAGATTCAGCAAAAGCAACATTCGATCGAGCTGCTGAAATTCTAGGTTGGTCGATCGTGGATATCTGCCAAAATGATGAAGTAAAGTTGGCAAATACTCAGTATACTCAGCCCTGTTTATATGTAATTGAAAGTATTTTAGCAGACCTGCTCAAGCAAAAAGGCTTGGCTGCTGATGTTGTTGCTGGACATAGTTTAGGTGAATTTGTCGCACTGTATGCGGCTGGCGTGTTTGATTTCGAGACAGGCTTGCAACTAGTCAAGCGTCGTGCCGAATTGATGGCGCAAGCTTCCGAAGGTGGAATGACAGCCCTATTGGGATTTGATCGAGCGCAATTAGATGATGCGATTGCGGCAACTGAAGGCGTAGTTTTAGCGAATGACAATAGTGCCGCGCAAGCTGTAATTTCAGGTACCGCAGCAGGTATTGCAGCGGTAATAGCTAAAGTTAAATTAAAGCGGGCGATTCCGCTGAAAGTCTCTGGTGCATTCCATTCACCACTGATGGCAACAGCAGCAGCCGAGTTTGGAAAGTTATTGGCTCCGATCGCATTCCATGATGCTAAAATCCCCGTGTTGTCTAATGTTGCGCCAATTCCAACAACTGATGGGACTGAATTAAAATCACGTCTTGATCGACAAATTACGGGTGCGGTGCGGTGGCGAGAAATATCGCTCCAGTTGCCTGAATTAGACATCACCCAGGCGATTGAGGTCGGCCCTGGCAAGGTACTAGGTGGATTGATTAAACGCACCTGTGAGGGGGTTTCTGTGGTGTGCATGGGCACTCGATCAGATTTAGAATTAGCAGTACCTGAGATTTAATGAGTTGCAGTTGGATGATTTATTGCGTTGTTGTGGGAGTTTCATTTCTCTTCCATCCCACTTTCAGCAGCATCGAGATCGATCGCCAGTGCTAATTGATAGACATACCGCCGTGATTGTGAGATTTGTTCGGCGACAATTTTGCTAGCTTGAGATCGAGATGTCCCGGCTAGCATCAATTCAATTAAGGCTCGATCGATCGCTTCATCTGAGAGAGTGGGATGGCTAACAGGTGCGCCTGCTAGCACTAGGACATATTCACCTTGTGGCTCGGTTTGAGTGTAATGATCGATCGCACCACCGATACTTCCTCGCCAAAATTCCTCATGTAATTTGGTTAATTCTCTGCCAATCGCGATTTGTCGATCCGCACCAAATGTCACCCCAAAATCTGCTAAAGTCTGTCGCAACCGATGGGGAGATTCATAAAATACGAGCGTTCGAGCATCACCTGAAACCCCTTCTAACCGATCTTTGCGTTCTTGCCCTTTGGCAGGTAAAAAGCCTTCAAAGGCAAACCTGTCACTGGGCAATCCCGAAGCACTCACAGCGGTAATTACGGCTGTCACGCCAGGAATTGGAATCACTCGAATCTCCGCAGCAACGCAAGCTGCGACAATTAGATAACCAGGATCAGAAATCCCTGGCATTCCGGCATCGGTGACTAGGGCAATCGATTTACCCGATTGCAGTTGACCGATTAGTTCAGGAATCCGCTGTTGTTCGTTATGCTGGTGATAGCTAATTTGGGGTGTCTTGATCTGAAAGTGGTGCAATAATTTTCCCGTATGGCGGGTATCTTCGGCGGCAATTGTATCAACATCTTGCAATACCTGAATCCCCCGCATCGTCATATCACCCAGATTTCCAATTGGCGTACCGACTAAATATAGTGTTTTACCAGTGACTTCATTTGACATGGGTTTATGGATAGGGATCGGCTGTCAGCGGGGTGTCTCAAAGCTTACTATTCAGCGAGCGATCGAGTCAGTATTCACCGAGTACAATCTAGATCTTGCCACAGTTGCGGGACTTGCAACACTCGATCGCAAAGCAAATGAACCAGGATTGATGGAATATTGTCGAGAATCAGGTTGGTTTTTAAAAATTTACAGCCCAGAACGCCTAAATTCCGTTGCTGTGACTAATCCATCTCAACGAGTGTCTTCACTATTCGGGACTGTCAGCGTGGCGGAAGCAGCCGCTTTATCTGCGGCACAAACAAATATTCTGTTAGTATCCAAACAAATATTTAGACTCGTTACTGAGGATGGATTTGTGACAGTGGCGATTGCTCAATCCTCAATCCAAAAAATATTAGTTCAAGATTGAACCTCGATCGAACTTTACCTGTCTAAGCATCCAGAAGACAACTAAATCACTAGGGTTTGATCATGAATAAATCAATTATTGCAATCTTGACTGGGTTATTAGTACTTGCGCCTCTAGCTGCTCAGGCTGGATCACTCCAAAATCGGATCAACAATCAAGGGCACCGAACTTATACTGGCGTTAAAAATGGCTCGATTTCACCGAAGGAATATCGCCAAATCGATCGACGAGAAGATAATATTGAAGCGGCACGACTCAGAGCTATTCGCAGCGGGGGTAAATTAACTCAACGCGAGAAAAACCGTCTCAACCATCGCCTGAATCACAATTCCAAGACTATTTACAACTATAAGCACAACTAGTATCCACTCTCTAATTTAGATCTAGCAATCTTATTTGATTTCCTACCCTCTAGGGTTTAACTTTTTCAAATAAGATTGCTATGGTCATATTGCTTTATAAAGATGGTAGTAGGAGTGAATAATTCGATCGACTTGATCACTGATGATCTATTAGTCAAACGTTGTATTGCCGAAAACGATCATCATAGCTTTCGGATCTTATATCGTCGCCACCAATCTCGCGTTCGCCAAATTATTTACCAGCTTTGCAATCCAACTAGTTTGGACGATCTAGTGCAAGAAGTATTTTTGCGGGCATGGAAAGGATTACCCAAATTTCGGCAGAGTTCTCAATTTTCCACTTGGTTATATCGGATTGCCTGGAATGTCGCCTCAGATCGTCGTCAAACTTTAGCACAAGAGCGATCGCGACTCCAAACTATTGCAGAAGGCATTGCGACTCAACATCATGATCCCGATTTGCTCCAGCTTCATTATCAAGATTTAGTTCAGACAGGATTGCGTCTTTTGAGCGAAGATCATCGATCGGTATTAGTACTGCATGATTTAGAAGAACTTCCTCAAAAAGAAGTAGCCGAAATTCTTCAAGTTCCAGTCGGTACAGTTAAATCTCGTTTATTTCATGCTCGAAATGGAATGCGAAAATTCTTAGAGACAGCGGGAGTTCAAATCTAGTTATCAGTAGTCGATCGAGACTTCAATATCATCAATTTATCCCTAATAAAATACAATGAATGAATTACCTGAAGATCCTAAGTTAATTAGCTTCTTGCATCAACATCGCTCGATCGCACAACCAGAAATACCAGAATTAGAAGATCGATTGATGTCGGAGATCGATTTACTGCCGATTGAAAAACAGCGTAGAATTTACCACTCTTGGCAGCGATATATTATTGGGGGGATCGGTTTAATTGTAACTGGAGCTGCTGGCGTAGCGATTTTTCAGATTATCAATCCACCCGAACCTAGTATCGCCGAATTGAATCAACTCAATCTTTTTCTCGAAGCTCACGCACCCAATTTAGCTAACCATTCCGAACTAGATTCGACAAATCAGGAAGATTTAGTAGATTTAGATCCAGATCTGTTTTAAGCCATCGATCTTGGTGCTAATTAGCTGAACTTTCTCAATTGATTCTCAGTCTAAAAAAGTATTACACCTTCGCTAATATATGATGCCTTGCGTCCGTCTGCTGACATGTTTGTCAATTTTCTTGTCGATTGCTACGATTTTACCCGCACGAGTAGATCTATCACTCAAGCAAAATAATCAATCGCCCAATGGTGAATTAAAGATTCCCGCTGGTAATCTGAATAACCTCACCAAAGAACTCAATCTTTCGCGAGAGCAGATCCAAAAACTTCAACAGTTACGAAAAAATGCTCAAGGTAAAACTAAAGAACGTCGTCAAATTTTGCAGATAGCTAAACAGGAACTAAATCAATTAATTCAGGGTAATGCGAGTGCCAATCAAATTCGGCAAAAACGCCAACAGGTTCAATCATTACAGCGCGAAATTGCCGACACTAATTTTGAAAAGACCTTAGCAATTCGCGAAATTCTCACACCTGAGCAGCGAGTCAAATTACAGCAAATCAGTGAGCAACGCCGTCAAAATCGACAGAAATTAAAGTAATCTGGATTAGATCGCCGATCAGAGGCGATTCAACACTCGATCGATTGGTAGAATATTCATAACTGAATGCAGCTTCTCTAATTGCAAATAGGATATATCTATGTCAACTAACTTTCGACTAATTACTATTCCAGTTAGCCATTATGTTGAGAAAGTGCGGTGGGCACTAGACTACCTCAAGATCCCATTTCAAGAATTGGCTCAGATGCCGCCATTTCACCGTGGAGCAGTCAAGAAATATGGCGGAACAACAGTGCCAGTATTAATTGTAGATTCGATCGTCAAGACTGATTCTACCGATATCTTGCGATATTTAGATACGCTCTATCCAGGCAAACTCTATCCCACCGATCCCGAATTACAGGAACTTAGTACCGAACTAGAAACTTTATTCAATCTCACTTTGGGCGTAAGTACTCGTCGCTGGGGTTATTCTCATGTGCTCACTGGCGAACTGCTCTATCCGCGCTGGACTTTGGGCGTACCATTTTGGCAAAAGCTTCTATTCCCGCTAATTTTTCCCAAGATCGAGCCGATCATCCGTGAGAATTTTCAGATCACCCCAACATCCGCAGCCGAATCCTATCAGGAAATCATCGGGGTGTTCGATCGAGTTAATCAAGTTTTAGCAGATGGGCGGAAGTACTTATTAGGCGATCGATTTTCGGCAATTGATATTACGTTTGCTGCTCTAGCCGTACCGATTCTTCAACCATTAGAGCAATACACTCCATCCACGCCACTAGATTTATTACCTGCTCAGATGCAAGCTGACATCCGCAACTGTCGATCAACTCCCGCAGGCGAATTTGGCTTGCGGCTATATCGAGAAAATAGACGCTAAAAGTGTTTATCTAAACTAGAGTTTAACGGCACAGTCCACCTGTAACTGAATTCAATGCTACCGGACTAGGGATTGGGCTACCAATAATTGATGTGGTGCAGTTAACTTGAGAATTACGGGGATTGATATTTTGAAAAATTATTGTAGACTGTCCCTGTCTCCGCCGATTATGAAAACCACCACCTGTATATGTCGTAGTTGTAGATGTAGTTACAGAATTACTACTAGGGTAAATATTTGAATTTATCTGATCGACTGTCGTAGTTGTCGTTGTTTCAGTTGAGGGAATATAAATCGTTGTTGAAGAATAACCACTAGATGGAAAACCTTGAACAAAAACACTTTGCGCTCTGACAACACTTGGTGATAATAAGAAAATTACCGCTGTAGAAATTGTTGTTAAACAGATAAACTTGCTCATGATTAACTCCTAGTAAAAATTACTTATTAGTTGGATTTATAATGATCAACCTTCGACTGACTTCGCCCAATCCTGCGCCCATGCCAGTATTTGATGTACTTGCTCGATTGTTGCCGCTTCACAATAGAGTCTGAGGACTGGCTCTGTCCCGCTAAACCGAATTAAAAGCCAACTATCATCGACTAAATTAAATTTATAGCCGTCTGCCAGATTGCGATCGCGTACTTCTATCTTAGCAATTTTAGCAAATGGTTCGCGCTCCAATTCCGCCATCAATTTTGATCGCACATCCATCCCAGATAAATGTAAATCCACTCGATCGTACTTAAAATTGTAATCAGTCTGGATCTCCAGGGCACGGTACAGATCACCTAAATCTTGTTGAGATTTGGCGATCGCTTCGAGCAGATACAATGCTGATAAGAGCGCGTCCCGTTCGGGAATATGATTGCCATAACCAATTCCGCCCGATTCCTCACCACCGATTAGAGCCTGAGTCTCCAACATTCGATCGGCAATATACTTGTACCCAATTGGAGTTTCATAGATGGGCAAGTTATAAAGCTTGGCAATTCTGGGGACAAGATTAGAAGTACTAACTGTCTTAATAATTTCACCTGTAAAGCCACGTTGATTTACCAAATGCTCAATCAGAATCGGGATCAAAATCTGCGAACTCAGGAACTCCCCAGAGCCGTCCACCGCCGCAATTCGATCGCAGTCGCCATCAAAAACTAAACCAACTCTGATTCCAGGTTCATGGCTATGACTGCGAATTACCCGCATCAATTGAGATAAATACTTTGGCAAAGGTTCTGGCGCACCACCACCAAATAATGGGTCGGTTTTGCTATTCAATTCCGTAATCGGTAAACCTAATAACCTACCTAATCCAGTGCTAGCTGCACCATTCATGACATCAGCAAATACCGTCAATTTACCAGATGCGATCGATTGTTGAATACTCGCTAAATCGACTTTCTCCCGCAATCCATCACAATAACTCGCCCACGGATCGAAAGTAGTCAAAGTTCCAGGTTGGCTATTCGGCAACGTTTCACCTAATCTAGCCTCAATCTGCTTGGTTACTTCCGGCGATACCGAACCGCCAAAATTACCCTTCACCTTCAAGCCTAAATAAGCCCCAGGATTGTGACTAGCCGTAATCACCAATGCACCCAGTGCGTTTTGGGTATGAGCCGCCCAGCTAAATGCCGGAGTCGGCGCGAATGTCTCACTCAGAATCACATCAAAACCAGCCAACCGAACAGCCTCAGCCATCCGTTTCGCGAAAATTTCAGCCATGAAACGTCGATCAAACCCTACAATAATAGTCCGATTGCCAGTCTTAGCACCATAGGTATCCGCTAGTACCGCCGCAGCAATCGGCGCGACTAATAATAATCGATCGAATGTAAACTCAGCCCCAATTACACCCCGCCAGCCATCCGTCCCAAACTTAATTGCGTCCACAGTCATCTCGATTTTAGATCCTAGATTTACGATGTTAGATTGACTTGAATGGCTGCGAAGATTGACCCACCCCGAATCAGCCGCAAGGCTGATTCTCCCATCCCAGGAGGGGTGCCTGTAGAGCGGGGTGGGTTAATCTTCGCAACCCCTCAAGAAATTCCTAAGCCAAAGCATCCTTCAGCGCAGTTCTCGCTGCCAAATGATTGCGAGTAGAGGTTAGAATCTCCACCTCTCGATCGAGTCTACTAGTAGTATCCTGCATTTCCAATAAGGCTTGCTGCTCCGCTGCCACCCCATACAAGTGACTGGCAACCCAATAAGACAACTCGATCGGTAAATCTGGTAAATTATCTGGCAACTCGATCGGTTGTTCTGTTAGCTTCCCTGACAAATGCACAACATCCCGCAGTAACCGCTCTACATCGGTCGCTAAGGGGCGTAAATCAGTTTCAGTAGGTCTATCCTCGATCCACTCAACCAACCCCACTCGATAGGGCTTCTCGCGCACGTATTCCAGCACTCTAAACCGCTGCTGTCCCATCGTCAAAACCTTCATTCGATCGTCTGGCAACTTCTCAAAATGGACGATCTCCGCGCAACAACCGATATCTGCTGGTTGTCCTTTGACGGGATCCCACATCAATACTCCAAATCGCCTGTCGCTATTCATGACTGTATTCATCATGATTCGATAGCGAAATTCAAAGATATGTAGCGGCAACGGGCGACCCGGAAATAGCACCAGTTCGGGGAGCGGAAATAGGGGAAGTTCTCTCACAGCGATTGAAGAAGATGGTGCCATTTGCCAAGTTTAGGGAAAGCTTAGGATCTACTTATAAGGTTAACGGATCTCGTCTCATTAGTGCTAGGTGCTTAATACCTAATTGTGATTGATGCGATCGATCTCAGAGAGTGTTATGCGAGAGGCTAATAAACTAACCTCAAAGTTACAAGGCTTAATTGATGACAATCGATCTATACGATCATTTTTCAATCTTTCCAACTTATTTCAAGTTTTCTGGGCGGGAAAAAAATCATCGATCTGAACTACGATATCTGGAAATTGAGGTAAACTAATCGATTGAGGCGGTGTGACAATCTGGATGCTAGCATAAATAGAGCCTTCTGGTTGGCGATATATTTCTAGGCGATTGTCCATTAGATTAACAATCCAATATTCACTAATTCCAGCGGATGCATAAAGCGGTGCTTTCGTCTCTCTGTCAAATTTAATTGTCGAGTCAGCAACTTCAATCACTAAGATAATATCCGCAGGTGCTGGATGACTATTAATATAATCATCCGATCTTAATCTCGCGATCACAATATCTGGTTCTGGTTCGCTATTATTTGGTAAAGTAATCGGCTCTTGACAACGCACGACCGCTCGTCGTTGAATGAGCATCGGTAGTTCTGCGATCAGTCTGGTAGTAGCAACTGTATGTCGAGTACCTTTTGCAGCCATTGTAAAAATCTGCCCTAAAATTAGTTCTACTTTCTCTCCTTCTCGGATGATGCCACTTTCGATCATCTGATAATATTCAGCACTGGTGAGCGAGCGGATTTGAGTATTAACCATGCGATCGATCTCTAGCAACGCAACTTACTTTTTATCATAATTCATTTAGACATACCAATTTCCATTCGTCTAAGTGATATGGTAACGTTCAAACCGATTAATTCTCAATCTTATCCAGTCAGAAAAGATGTCAGAGAGTATTGCTAAGGATAGATTTGCAGACCAAGGTGTTCAACTGATCGTTGGAGTAGCCTCTCCAGAGGAGAATCCAGCTAATCGCGATGTGTTAGATGAACTAAATAACTCAAATGAAAATACCGAAAACACCGCAAGCTAAAAAACGGCTGTCTTTACTCAAAGATTGTCAAAATACTTATGGCGAGAATGACAAATCATCGCGCACCTCAATTCGGTGGCGCAAGAGTTGGGTAAATCGCACTTATCGTCGCGATGTCAATCAGTCACTGGGAGAAGCAACAGAGGATTTAGATCGATTAACGGATCGAGCCAAAACGATCAAACGACATTCATGGCAGAAATGTTCGGATATGCCATTGGGCGAAAAGTTGCTGCACGATAAAACACGGGAAATTAGGAACTTGCTGAGTGAAGCGGCTGCTATCGATTCTAAGTTTTTGGATAAATTAGCACAATATTTGTGTGATCGCGATCTCAAATCAGGGCACGTAGCAATTATCATTAGGCGAATTCGGGCGGTTGCACTCGATCGTCATTCAGCCACACTAGATCTAACCTGGGAAGACCTTACTTTACTCGAAGATTTTAAAATCAGCTAATCGTTTACCTTAACCATTCGTTTGATTTTTGTTGCTTTCTCAAAATGATCTAGCTGATGAGTCTTAATCCACCATTCAGCCGCTTCCATCAATAATTCTGGATTGTCATTCTTATTCGCAAAAAAGCGTAGAAAGATAATCCGACATTTGTACCTTTCTGCTCTATCTTCCGATTACAAACCTCAATAATTTTCTGTCTTAAAGTTTCTCTCATTGCAACACCTACAAAAAAGTCCCCATGCGAGGACTTTCTAAAAATAAATTAGTAACTGAATATCTACAGTTTCACTTCGATATCTACACCTGCTGGTAGATCTAGTTTCATTAGTGCATCGATCGTTTTAGCTGAAGGATCTTTGATATCGATGATCCGACGATGGGTGCGGGTTTCAAAGTGCTCACGGGAGTCTTTATCAACGTGGGGAGAACGCAAGACGCAATAGATGCGGCGGCGAGTTGGTAAGGGAATTGGTCCGATTGCGGTTGCTCCAGTTCTATTGGCTGTCTCAACGATTTTATCGCAGGAAGTGTCTAATAAGCGGCGATCGAATGCCTTTAACCGAATCCGAATCTTTTGCTGAGTTACAGTAGCCATAATTTTAAGTTTTAGGTTTAGGTTGTCAAGGTACGCGGGTAATTGATGAATGATTAATTCATCAGACACAAAGATAGAGATGCACCTGAGTACATCTC
>CASBPY010000214.1 GCA_949127675.1 Synechococcales cyanobacterium PMM_0072 | reverse complement strand
CTTCGCCTGAATCGGACAATAGAGGTGCTAAACAAAAATCAATGATAATGAACTGGTCTTCTCCTAAGCGAATCTGCACGTCATAGCGAACTGTTTCTCCGGCAGCCGCTTGTCGAATCGCCGCCCAGAGTTGCGATTGAATCTCTGGGTCGTAAGCCCACCAATAGGCATCGGGAAAGGGTTTTCCCAAAACATCCGCAGCAGACAGTGAAGCGGCTCTTAACGCGGTATTGTTGGCTTCAATGAGTGTGCCGTCTGTAGTCATCACCCCCACAAAACTAAACAAGTTATCGAGGACGCGACGCACTTTAGATTCACTTTGGCGAATTTCGATTTCTGAACGCTTGCGATCGGTGATTTCTTGTACGACGATATTAACGCCGATAATCTGTCCAGTTCGATCCTTGAGTGGATAAAAATTTGAGATCCAAGTCCGGTAAATTCCTGGATGAGCTTTCGTTTCACCGCTAAGTTCCAGATTTAGCAGGGGTTCTCCTGTCGCTAATACTTGTTGCAGTAGTGGTTCGTTGCCATCTGCTAAGTCGCCGAGTACATCGCGGACGGTGCGCCCAATGTGATCTTCGATCGCCACGCCGTTCATTTCTGCCAGTCTTTGATTGACTC
The DNA here is from genome assembly GCA_949127675.1 of Synechococcales cyanobacterium PMM_0072. Lineage (GTDB taxonomy): Bacteria > Cyanobacteriota > Cyanobacteriia > Cyanobacteriales > Chamaesiphonaceae > Chamaesiphon. The sequence continues at coordinate 6,758 of CASBPY010000214.1, read as the reverse complement.
GCTGAAAGCGCAAGTCCAGATCGATAGTTGCCAGACCAATCGGTGCAGTTTGATAAATGGCTTCAATTTCCACTAGTTGGCGTTGAGCTAGTGCTTGAGCCTGACGCAGTTGATGTTCTGCTTGCCGCTGCTCGGTAATATCGTGGGAAATCGCCAAGATCTGTTCAACATGCCCATCTTTGTCATGCAGGGGAATCACACTCACTTCCCACCATTTGGGTACCCCTGTGACGGTCGGACATCGCCCTTCAAATTTACTCACAATTCCGGCTGTCGCAGCGGCAAAAGCGGCTTGAGCTAGCTCCTGTTCGCTGCCACCCCAAAAATGCGTCCACAAAGACCCATCGTAGTCGGTAAAATTAGCAATTCCTAATAGGTGTTTACCCCCGTCGTTCATATACACGAGCCGACCCTCAAGATCTAGTACCTTGATACAATCCTGATTATTTTCCAAAATCCGGCGATTGAATTCCTCACTCCGCCGCAGATTTTCCTCATCTTGTCTAGCTTCGGTAATATCGGTATGCAGCCCTACCCATTCGCGCACGCTCCCAGCGGCATCGAGCAATGGCACGGCACGAGTCCTCATCAGGCGATACTCACCATCCCAGCGGCGCAATCGATGATCGAGTTCATAAGGGGTGAGATTGGAAACTGCTAAAAACCATTCCTCGCTAGTTCGCTGGCGATCGTCGGGATGGATCGCCTCCATCCAACCCCAGTCCTGAAAATCTTCCAGGCTCTGTCCGGTAAATGCCCCCGAATTAGAGGTGAGGATTGTGCCATTAGCATCAGCGTTCCACACAATTTGCGCGGTAATGTCAATCAGTGCTTTATAGCGTTGTTCGCTCGCTTGTAATGCTGCTTCGGCGATTTTGCGATCCGTTATATCGCGGGTGGTGCCAGCTACGCCTTCTACAGTGCCATCGTTGGCAAATAGTGGCACAAAAATATACTCGTAAGCTCTAGTGCCCTGGAAACTGGTATAGGGGGTTTCGTCTTTAAGCGGCTGCTGGGTGGCGATGACTTGTTGGATGTGATCTTGAAGGCGTTCGGCCAATTCCGGTGGATAATCCAACTCATGAAAGTTTTTGCCAATCGCCCCATCTAGCGACTGCTGCCACAGATCGAGTAATGATTGATTGGCATAAGTAAATCGCCCTGACAGATCGAAAGTGTAGATAAAATCTGGCACAGCAGATGTGATCGCATCAAACCGTTCCAGTTGTTGCTCGATCATTGCTTGATATTGCCGTTCGCTCGCTTGTAATGCTAGCTCCGCTTGTTTGCGATCGGTTACTTCCCGCCAAGTCGCAATAAGTCCGTGATCTAATTTGACGACTTGAAACGCTGACTGCAACAGTTCGGGGGTCAGATCCCGTTCGAGCAGATAATCTTGGGCACCTAACTTGAGGGCGCGGACGGCACTTCTGGTATCGTCATCACTGGCGACGATCACCACAAATGGACGTTCGCGGTTGGGTACCTCGGCTAATGACTCTAAAAAATCTAACCGATCGACCTCAGACACCGATCGACCTAACAATACACCATCGAACGGCTTGCCGTCTGCGCCAGCAATCGAGTTAGTACGGCACAGATCCAGTCCTTCACCGATCGACGTAGCGATCGACAGATCGTTTTTACGATCTGTCGATCGTAAATAATCCTGATATATTGCACTATTCTCGACAGAACTTTCAATAATCAGTAGGCTGGAATCTATCAGCACCATTAAATTACTCCATACCCGATGTTACTCTGAAAGTTTTCAATTCTTAATTATATTAACATGTTACGTTGTATACGGTTAAGCTAATGTTGTGATAATTAACACCAAGCAATCAATAAACACTCCTTTTGATAGATGGCCAATCTTGCCAAGGTCTTAAAATAGGGGAATGCCGATCGAGCAGATAGAGAAGCATACTAGAGCTAATACACAGCAAAATCTAGTAAAGTGATTAAGCTCAAATTATGATGTTAGCGACCCGATTTCCTGTGATAACCCCCACACAGCAACTAAATATTCTCCTAGTTGAAGATGACGAGGTAGATGTAATGAACGTCCAACGCGCTCTGAAAAAAAACGCTTCAGATTCCACTCTCTATCGAGCAGCCAATGGCATCGAAGCTCTAGAGATGCTCCGCACCAACAGCAAAATCGCCACAGATGATAACGGTAGGTTGTTGATTTTGCTGGACTTAAATATGCCCAAAATGGGCGGACTAGAATTCTTGAAGCATTTACGCGCCGATGCCAGTTTGTGTAAGTTGCCAGTCGTAGTTTTGACAACATCAATGCAAGATAGCGATCTCGCCACTGCCTATCAATATAATGTCGCTGGTTATTTGATTAAACCAATTACCTTTAGTAACTTCGTCGAGATGATTGATGTGCTGACCCGTTATTGGTCGATGTCCGAACTGCCATCGTTACCATAGCCGATGAAAACACCGATTTTAGCCACAGGGCCATTGATGGACAAGATCTTTAAAGTACTGATCATTGATGACGATCGGGTCGATCGGCTAACCGTAATTAGAGCTTTTAAGGGTGCAGATTTTCGGACAGAACTCACAGAAGCGATCGATTGTGCGAGTGGGATAGCGATCGCCAATTCCTGCCAGTTTGACTGCATTTTTATTGACTATCGCTTACCCGACGGAAATGGGATCGAATTACTTCAACAACTCCGCGCCCAGGGGATTCGGGTTCCGATCGTCAGCCTAACTGGACAAAGTGACGATCAAGTCGCGGTAGAGTTGATGAAAGCAGGTGCGTCCGATTATTTATCCAAAGCTCAAATATCTCCAGCCCAACTGCGTCAAGTCTTCCAAAATGTGATGCGAGTTCACAATGCGGAAGTAGCGGTGGAACTTGCCAATCAGCAACGGGAAGAGTTATTAGCCCAAAAAGAAGAATTTATCACCCGGATGACTCACGATCTCCAAACTCCTTTAGTTGGTGCAAATCGGATGCTAGATCTGCTTTGTGACGGGGTGTTTGGCGATCTACCCGCAGCAGTGAAATCCAATCTTAAAGTGATCGAACACAGCAATCAAGATTTGTTGCAAATGGTCCGAAATCTGGTCGAGGCTTATACCTATGATGCAGATGGCAAACAGTTTAATTTTGTGCCGATCGATCTCATTCAACTGATCACCGAAGTAGTTAGTGAACTCACCCCAATTGCCCTGACAAAAAATCTCCAACTGGGATCGGAGATTATCGATCGAGATTGCTCCGATGCTAACTTTCAGATTGCTGGCGATCGATTAGAATTAAAACGATTAATTACTAATTTAGTCGGCAATAGTCTCAAATTTACCGATTTTGGCAAAATCTCGATCAAACTCACACCATCTACCCCCACTTTCCCCACAGTAACTATTGGGGTTGCTGATACAGGCAGCGGCATTTCTGACAGCGATCTGTCTAACTTATTTGAACGCTTCCGGCGCGGCAATCACAAGCGATCGAATAGCGGACTGGGTTTATATTTGTGTAGACAAATTGTTGAAGCCCACGGGGGCAAAATTTCGGTACGATCTCAAGTGGGTGTAGGTAGCACTTTTGCAATTGAATTTCCCGACATCTATCGATCGACATAGAAGATCATCTTCAAGTATCTACCCATAGATAGATTTATCTCAACCTAGTAGTTGGTATATTAAACCATAGCTAATCGAACAAATATCGATCGCCCAAACTTTTCTAATTCTCAATTAATTTACAAAATAAACAAATGAGCGACCTAATTGTTGTTGGTTTTAAAGACGAATTCAAAGCAGACGAAGTGATGAACGAACTCCGACGGCTCCAGTCAGAGTACTTAGTCGATCTAGAAGATGCCGCTGTCGTCATCCGCAATCAAGAAGGCAAAGTCAAAATCAAACAGGCTCAAGAGCTAGTAGGGGCTGGTGCAGTGGGCGGTGGCTACTGGGGACTACTACTTGGAGTGATTTTCTTCAATCCTATTTTTCCGCTGATTGGTGCGGCTGCTGGAGCACTTTCAGGCGCATTGAGTGATATCGGCATCAATGATGACTTTATGCGTGATCTGGGTGGCACGATCGAACCAGGCACATCGGCAATCTTTGTACTGGTACGCAAGTCTACCCCTGACAGAGTTTTGGCAGATTTGAGCAAATTTGAAGGCAAAGTTTTACGGACTTCCCTATCGAAAGAAGATGAAGCAAAACTTCAGGCAGCTCTGAGCAAGCAGGAAACAGCAATAGCTTTGTAATAGTAATAATTACCTCAAAATTAAGGGTAGGGGCGATCGAGCTGCCCCTACCCTTAATTTTGAGCAGTTATATAGTCGCCAACACGGTTAGGACATCGATTGTCGGTGCGAGAACCGCAGAATTATCAAACTAATGAATAAAAGAATTGCGCTCAGACTAGTAAAAGAAACATTTGCCGAATGGCAAAAAGACAAAGTACCCTTACTAGCATCATCATTAGCCTACTATACAATCTTTTCGATCGCGCCTCTGCTACTGATTGCGATCGCGATTGCAGGTGTCTTTTTTGGTGAACAGGCGATCAGAGGCGAAGTTATCGGTCAAATCCAAGGAGTGATCGGTAAAGATGGAGCTTCAGCAATTCAGTCAATGCTTCAGAACACTCAAAAACCTTCCTCGGATGGCCCTTTCGCCACAGTTGTCAGTGTAGCTACATTGCTGGTGGGAGCTTCTGGCGTGTTTGGACAGCTTCAGGAAGCCCTAAATATCATCTGGGATGTAAAGCCACAGCCAGGGGGAAATATGCTCAAATTTCTTCAAGCCCGATTTCTTTCATTCGCGATGGTTTTGGTAATTGGCTTTTTGTTGCTAGTATCTTCACTAGTTTCTACAATTCTAGTTTCAGTCGCTTACTATATTCGATATCTGATCCCTGGAGTAGAATTTTTTGGTCAAGCACTTGATTTCATTCTATCATTTATAGTAAGCACACTGCTATTTGCGTCTATTTACAAAGTTTTACCTGATGTAAAAGTTCCGTGGCGAAACTTGTGGCTGGGTGCAGCTCTAACTGCATTATTATTTTATATTGGCAAGTATGTAATCGGTCTTTATCTTTTAAATAGCAATCTGAGTTCGATTTATGGTGCCGCTGGTTCGATTATTATAGTTTTAGTTTGGGTGTTTTATTCTGCCCAAATTCTACTGATAGGGGCGGAATTTATTCAAGTTTATTCCAATTATCTAGGTACGCCTATTCGCCCATCCTCTTATGCAAGATCTAGGAATGAAACGCACGGTCAGGAAAAGTAATTGCTAGTTTGCAACATATCCTAATGCCCTTAGTGATTGCCATAGCTAGAAGTTTTCGGCCAGGTGAATGAAAAAGTACTACCTCGACCTAGTTCTGACTCAACCCAGACCGAACCACCATTACTTTCGACAATTTTCTTGACAATAGTTAAACCAATTCCCGTTCCCTTGATACCTTCTCCACCGCCTAATCTTTGAAAGATCGTAAAGATCTTTTTGTGATTTTCTGGAGCAATACCTAATCCATTATCGACGACTTTAAAGTGCAGACAAGATTCATAATCTTCTACTAATATTTCTACTTTAGGATTGGGGCCATTGTGGTATCTGATCGCATTACCAATCAAATTAGCTAGAACTTGTTTTAATAATAAAACTTGAGTATTAATTTTAGCTAAATTTTTGGGAAATTCGATCTCAAATCCAAGCGGTGGATCTAATGACTCGATTACTTCGGTGATGAGATTGCTAAGATCGATCGTCACAAATTCTATATTTTCTCGACCAACTCTAGCATATTGGAGCAAACCATTAATCATGGTATTCATCTGAATTACCCGTGATTGAATCAGTTGTAATTGCTGTTGGTTTTCGATCGGTAGTTTACCTTCTAGATCGCTAACTAACCACTCTGTCAGATTGGAAATTCCCCGCAGGGGAGCTTGTAAATCATGAGAAGCAATATGTGAAAAATCATCGAGTTCCTGGTTGCGATCTTCGAGTAAATGGGTCGCTCGTGATAAGAGTAAATTAGCCTGTTCGAGATCGACGACTTGATTTTGTAATTGATGTTCGGATGCTTGATATTTAGCAATCGTGGCCTGAAGATCTACAACTAGATCTGCCTGTTGTCTGTCGATCTGAGCCTGCAATTTTCGCTCAGTTAGAGCATTAGTGACTACATTTACCAGGGTTTGAGGAGTAAGATCGCCTTTGATCAGATAATCCTGAACCCCAAGCTTCATCGCTGCGACTGCTACAGCCTCGTTACCCTGTCCAGTCAACATAATCACAACGGGCAACTTTTCCAGCCGTTGAGTTAAATCCTGGAGCAATTCTAGCCCATTTGTCGCCAAAAGTAAGTAGTCCAATAATATAACATCTGGACAATTTCGATCGCACAGGTCGAGAGCTACTGCTGCTGACTCACAATCGACAATACTCCAATCCAAATTGGAGCCAGACTCCAAGTATCGACGATAGATAAGTCGATCGATGTCAGAGTCATCTACGATCAAAATCGTACAGTTTGACGGCGGATTATTCCAGTGGTTCACTTGTTTTGTGAATGTCATTGTCAGGAAGAATGGGCACATCTTTAATTATTTGCACATCGATCGCCGTAGATAAGCTATTGAACTAGATCTTTACTGATTTATTAGAAACAGCATACTCACATCTTGCGCCAGAATATCGATACTATGGACGGTTATAGATTGCGGGTGTTGAGAGGGTAAAGGGGAAAGGGGAAAGGG
>CASBPY010000213.1 GCA_949127675.1 Synechococcales cyanobacterium PMM_0072 | reverse complement strand
CATCTACCACTCCTATATCCACATCTTCCGAGGCACAATCAGGATGAAATTAAAATAATTCAGCTCTGGCTATTTTTCAATCAAAAAGCCACGTCAAAGGTCATAATGATGCAAGATCCTTGCGAAGGGTCAAAAAACTCCAACTTTGACAGAGGGTGCATCATGACTACAGTGAAAGAAGCGATCGATAAAATGATTCAAGCTAATGTGGTCGATACTGGCTGTGTGAGCAATTTGAGTCGGCAAATTATCAACCAAATGAATACACTTCAGACGAGCATTTTGGTTAACTTCGAGAGTTTACCAGGGCTGAATATTGTGCCAGCACCATACCTCAACTTCTATCTCCAGGCTGGAGCTAAAGAAACTCTACGGGCGGCACTCAGACAAGGAATGACCCAACAACCTAATCTAAGAATGACGGTTAATTCAGCCTATCGTACCGTCGCCCAGCAGCATATTCTCTACCGTGTTTTTCAGCAGGCTCCAAAACTAATTCCCCTAGCTGCTAAACCGGGAAATAGTAATCATGAAAATGGGTTAGCGATCGATGTCGCTAATTATAATGCGTGGAAACCCTATCTCTTGGCAAATGGCTGGAAGTGGCTAGGTGGAAATGATCCTGTCCATTTCTTTGAAGATAATGGTCGGACTGATGTTGACGATTTGGGTGTTAAAGCTTTTCAGACATTATGGAATAGATTCAATCCCAACGATCTGATGACTGTTGATGGTAAATTTGGTACCCAAACCGCTGCCAAAATGGATCGATGCTTAATCACTGGCTTTGCGATCGTTACTCTGTTTAGATTTGGTGATAATGGCGCGGTAGTTACCCGCATTCAACAGAGTCTCACCAACAACGGCTTTTCCACCCCTGTCACTGGGGGCTTCGACCAAAAAACTAAAGATGCAGTAATTAAATTTCAACTCAAGCGCGGCTTGTCAGCCGATGGTGATGTTGGCCCAATGACGCTTAAGGCTTTAGGGATTAGGCTTTAGGAATTGGTGGATGGTGAATGGTGAATATCGGCGAAAGCGTTTCCCAGTCTCCCAGTCCACCCGTCTCCCCATCCTCACTCAAATTCCCCTCTTTTACTAAACTCCCCCAAATTCCTGGGTACATTAAAGTACGAGCAAATGCATGAAAACGATCGAGAGATCTGTGGATAATGCGTTAAGATCGCAGACGGGAATTCGTTAGCTAGGGAAAATGAATAGGCAGTGGCTAAAAAAAATGTGGGACTAGAGCTACCAGATGCAAACGTAGCTGCGGAATTGAATGAATTGTTGAAGAATACCGTAGATCCTCAGGCTGAAGCGAAAGTGGGTGTCAAAAAGCAACATCAACCGGAAGAGCCAAAAGCAGCTTGGACGATCGAAGATAGCGAGAATTTATACCGGATCAAAGGTTGGGGCGAGCCTTACTTTTCGATTAATGCTGCTGGACATGTAACGGTAGCTCCTCAGGGCGATCGCGGCGGCTCTCTAGACCTCTATGAGCTAGTCGAATCCCTCAAACAACGCAAGTTGGCACTCCCTCTCCTAATTCGCTTTTCGGACATCCTAGAGCACCGAATTGAGCGGCTGAATGCTTGCTTTGCCAAAGCGATCGCCCGTTACAATTACGACGGTGTTTACAAAGGGGTATTCCCAGTTAAGTGTAACCAGCAAAAGCACTTGGTTGAAGATCTAGTCAAATTTGGTAAGCCTTATCAATTTGGTCTGGAAGCAGGTTCCAAGCCCGAACTGATGATTGCGATCGCCATGCTAAATAATCCTGGCGCATTGTTAATTTGTAATGGCTACAAGGATCGCGAATACATCGAAACAGCGATGCTTGCCCAGAAACTCGACCAAACACCGATTATCGTCCTCGAACAGATCGAAGAAGTCGAAATTGCGATCGCCGCCGCCAAAGCCCTCGGCATCAAGCCCAATCTCGGTGTCCGTGCCAAGCTCAATGCCAAAGGGATCGGTCGCTGGGGCGTATCTAGTGGAGATCGAGCCAAGTTTGGACTAACGATCCCTGAAATTATCATGGTGGTGGATAAGCTGCGCGCAGCCGATATGCTGGATTCACTCCAGCTCTTGCACTTCCATATCGGTTCCCAAATCTCCTCGATCTCAGTGATCAAGGATGCAATTGGCGAAGCCAGCAAAATCTATGTCGAACTCGTCCAACTGGGCGCGAACATGAAATATCTCGATGTTGGCGGCGGTTTGGGTATCGATTATGATGGGTCCCAAACCAATTTCCATGCATCTAAAAATTACGATCTCCAAAACTACGCCAACGATATTGTGGCGGAAGTGCGCGAAAGTTGTAACGAGAAGAATATTCCCGTGCCAACATTAGTGAGTGAAAGTGGTCGGGCGATAGCGTCCCACCAATCAGTACTGATCTTTGATGTATTAAGTACCTGCGAAGTGCGGACAGATTTACCCCAACAGATCGCCACGCCCGAACACCAAATCATTCGGAATATGTGGGAAACATATGAAAGTATTACTCCCGAAAACTTCCGCGAAGCTTTCTACGATGCCAACCAATTTAAGGAAGAAGCACTCAGCCGCTTTAAATTTGGTTATCTGACCATCACAGAACGTTCTCGCGCAGAACAACTCTACTGGGCTTGTTGTCAAAAAATCCTAGACATCGCCAAGCGAGAAGAATACATGCCCGAAGATTTGGAAGAGTTGGAGCAAATTATGGCTTCGATTTATTACATTAATCTATCAGTATTCCAATCAGCTCCAGATAGTTGGGCGATCGATCAATTATTCCCCATTATGCCAATTCATCGGTTAGCCGAAGAACCAACCAGGCGTGGTATATTAGCTGATCTCACCTGCGATAGCGATGGGAAAATCGATCAATTCATCGATCTCAAAGATGTTAAACATGTACTTGAATTGCATCCATTAGAAGAGCATAAACCCTATTATTTAGGCTTATTTCTCGGTGGTGCCTATCAAGAGATTATGGGCAATCTGCACAACCTTTTTGGCGATACAAATGCCGTTCATATCAAGAAAACCCCCAAGGGTTATAAGATCGAGCACGTCGTTAAGGGCGATACGATGAAAGAAGTAGTAGGCTATGTTCAATATGATGTTGAAGATCTAATCGAAAGTATTCGTCAGAAAGCTGAACAAGCATTATTGGACGATCGGATCTCGATCTCCGAAGCTCAACGTCTGTTACAAAACTACGAACATAGTCTAACTCAATATACTTATCTATCACCATAATTTCCTGATTGGGTGCGGCGGTTTTAGATCTCCTGAGATCCAAAACTGCCGTTTACAATCCAAACTTACGTAAAATTCGATTTTCTTTCGATTTTCTGTTGCCGCCGCCTTTAAGTACATTGATTTTCTGCATGATTAAATTTTGGTAAATTAAATTAATTATCAAATGTTCAAAGCCAGCCATTCCGGCTTTGTAACTCTCATCTTATTTGCCTCAATCCATCGCCCTCTTTTTTGAAACGCATGGGGCATATATCCCGCAAATTTCATCCCAGCTTTTTCCATCACCCGCTGACTACTTTTATTCCAAAGTG
>CASBPY010000212.1 GCA_949127675.1 Synechococcales cyanobacterium PMM_0072 | reverse complement strand
CCATTAGCTCCACGGTCAAAAATGGGTGTAACTAGAGATTTGCCAACGATGAGTAGTCTGATCGATCTGGGGGCAGACAATCTAATCCTAATGGCATTCAAACCTTCAGCAACCCTCGATCGGGATTGGGTATTGCGGTGCTATGAGTGTGATGGAGTTGAGGGAGAAATTAAGTTAACCGGAGATCTGGATTTAGAGATCGATCAAGTGGTAAATTTACTCGAAGAATCAGGATCACAAGTAGTAGATCCGATGATGAAACCCTGGCAAATTCTGAGTTTTGGGGTTGCCAATCCCAACTACAGCTAATTCATCAAGCGACACCATGCATTACCCCTATTTGGGGTCGTTCCCAAAAAATTCGGGCATCGCCACAACCGTATCACTTTGATTAACACCCTCTTGCCTAAAAACTTTCTTCACTGTCAATAGCAAAATCTTGAAGTCCAACCACAGACTCCAGTTATCCACATACCAGAGATCTAGTTTAAACTTTTCATCCCAGCTCAGGGCATTTCGACCATTAATCTGTGCCCAGCCAGTAATTCCTGGTAACACATCATGGCGACGTGCTTGCTCGGAGTTGTAACGTTCCAAGTATTGCACCAGTAGTGGCCGAGGGCCGACAAAACTCATATCACCCAGCAGTACATTGACCAGTTGTGGTAGCTCATCTAAGCTCGCTTTGCGAAAGAATTGCCCCAGGGAAATCAGCCGCTCTTCATCCGAAAGCAAATTGCCCTGCGTGTCGCAATCCCCAGTCATTGTCCGAAATTTATAGACTGTAAATATCCGATTGTTTTTACCAGGACGCGCTTGGGTAAACACAATTGGGCTACCCATCCGCAGCCGGACAAGAATTGCGACAACGACTAAAATCGGGGAAAACAGGAGTAATAGTAGTAATGCCATCGATCGATCGCCGATTACTTTGATCGCTAGGCTAAGATAGTGAAGCCAGCTATTGGAACGTTTGGTGGTGGTCATGGTCGATTTCTGTCGGTAGTATTATTTAGAGCGATGGATCTGGGTACAGCTCTAACTAATATTTATATTTCCCATTGACGGTCTTAGCATTGCTAAAACACAAGAATTCTTTCATTTTTGACCTATGAGAGTCAAAAGCAGTTACCCTCTATAGTTTATACAGCACTACTGCTGCGGACTGCAAACATTTAAAATAGGGGAGTCCACCTAACTAGATCCTCAAACATCGACAGCGCATCATGAATAAGATTATTTCCGTCCCTAGTCAATCAGTTGTCAATGTATCAACCCAATCCCAGCGGAGTCAACTTGAGGCGGAGCGGATTCAGGAAGTCTTAATTTTGTTGACTAGCTTAGTTGGGCGGGAAGAGGCGACAATTAAATTAATTATCGATTGTCTATATGATATTGGTTCGGTTAATTTAATCAATAAAAAAGTGCGGTTTCGACCCGTCAATGCTGTTGCCAGATTTATTGCCAAAAGATCGAAGCCAGTTGCGAAGATATTTGCTTGGCGATGGTTTTGTAAGAATTGCCCGCAGCTAATTGCTCAGTGGTTGTATCGGAAAGTAAAATTTCAGTAGTTTAGAAACTAACTTGATACATCTGAAATAATTCGCCTGTTTGGGTTTTAGTTACTTTTCCACCAGTTTCTTTGACTAATTCGGTAAATTGTTCGAGTGGCGATAAAAATACTTCAGCACCTAGATACATCTCTAAAATCGCCCAATTTTCAGCTAGTTCGGCATTTGGATCGATCGCATCAAATACAAATACACCATCTGGTTTCAAGACTCGTTTTACTTCTTGCAATACTAGCTTCCAATATTCGGGTGGATAATAGCAACTAAATCCAGTAGCGATCGCTCGATCGAATGTATCATTCTCATATTGTAATTGATGAGCAGCCCCAGCCTGAACACCTTTAAATAACTTAGAATTTAATTGGGGTCCCCTTGAATTGAGGGCGTTACGAGCGGTGAGTCCAATCTCTTGTCCGTAAAAATATGTTTCCCATTCTCGCCAATTGTAAATCAAGAAGCTAACACCACAGCCAATATCTAAGCAGCGGTGATTCTTCTTGAATCCAGCTAATTCCCAAAACGGTGAGGTAATCTTATCACTGAGATTGCGACTAATCCACTCTCTAAAAATCGGCATTGCCTCTACTTCTGCGGGCAAATCAAATGGTTCTTGCTTAAATTCTCGATCGAATCTTTGTTTAACTCGATCGATCTCGCTTGACCAATCGTGAGATTGTGTTGGTAAGGAACTGTACATGGATAGTTGATAATTAATAATTGATAGATCTGTCGTTAGTTGATAGCAGTAGAGTGGGCACTGCCCACCAATGATAACCTCTGCTTAAAATCGATAAATTGTGAATTTATTTCTGGTTTTTTAAGTATTCAAATACTGACTTATCTCCGAGATCAGGCGGGATTGCTTGAATGGCTTTGCGGATGGCAAATACCAAAAATAACCCAGCCCAAATTCCTAATAAGCTAGCTTCGATATTTTGAGGAAGTAAATTAGTTAAATGTCCCAATAATAAAACTGGAACTAGAAATGTAAGTAGCTTGGTTTCAAATCGATTGAAGCAAAAAGCTTCCTTAAAGAAGATGCCTGTTAAAGCAGCAAAAGTAAAGCCAATCCCTAAAATAGTGATTGGATGATCGTAGACGATCGATCCAATTGGCTGATGATAGTATACCGAACAACTGATCGCACTCACACTCCCAATTACCCAGAATGCTTGCAGTGCTCGATGTAGAACTGCCATATAGATATGAATCGTTGCTAAGGCAATTCCCAATCCGATCGAGAACGTAATATATAAAAATGTGATTAGATCCAATACATTAGAGCTTACATTATCCGACTGAGTTAATTGCCATAATATGGCAATTGTCCCAATCCCAAAACTTACCGCCGCCACCATCAAACCACTGCGGTAAATTACCACGCTCTGACGATCTCGATCGGTAACTGTAAATGTGCCAAACTGTCCTTGATAGACTTCTGATTCGATCGCTTGCATATATTACATTTTGATAGTTTTGGATTGGTTGTGGGGTTGGGTGGGTTTGAATTAGAGTTTTAGTACAGTCGGAATTGGTAGCAGAAACCCACCCCTACAGATCTATATATCTTCACCAATGCTATTCCGTTCTCCAATTTTAGGATCTGTAGGGGCAGGTTTATGCAGATCCCGCTTGATATTCACAAAAAATATTTCAACAAAACCTGCCCTCCTCACTCCCGAAATTGTTGTTGATAGGCCAAATAAATTGCTTCTATCATCAAGTGAGCATCAATTGTTGGTAGTGTATCGGCGAGTTCGATTCGTTCCAATAGTTGATTTGCTAATCTGTCACTCACGCTGTTTCTTGCTGTTGGAGCTAATGCCGGATAGCGATAGAGATATTTCCGAATAGTGGCAAATTGATCGGGTGTAAGTGCGGCAATCTTACCTGTTTCGATGATCCGATTTGCAACATCTGTTGCTGCTGGAGAAATCTCGATTTTTTGCTTGGTAACAGTCTGCCCTTCTTGAATCAAGATTGTGCCAGCAACCCAATCACCAAGTCGTTTTTCTTGGGCGGAAAAAAGAATAAACAAAAATCCCAAACAAAGAATATCATCGATCGGTCGGAGTAGCGATCTCAAAATTGATTGCTGGATGCCTACATTTCGACCATCTTCCCTAATCACTCTAATTTTAACATATCTCTTGCCTGGAGTTTGACCGCGCCATAAGGTTTCAAAACAGATAAAATAGCCAATATACACTCCAAACAAAATTAAGAGTTGAATCGCCGTAATCCAGAGCCGAATCGGTTCAGATCGCAGCCAAGCTATTTGAGTAACTAAAAATGCCCAGACTATTAAAATTACGATCAGGATCGAACTCCAAATTAAATAGTCAATAATTAAGGCATAAGTACGATTGCCTAATCCAGCCAGAACAAACTCTAATTCGACACTTTCTGGTGTGCGGGATTTAACTCGATTTAAGAATTTCATACAGCTATTTTTAGTGCTATCTAGATCGTTAAGTCACCACCTTCCCGTCGATTGCGGAGATCGTAATAAACAATCGCTTTAATTATTTGCCAGAATGGCATGATAAATAACTCACTGAGTAAATTGAGGAACAGCCCCCCAATCATTAAAATACCACCGATTGCTTGAGTTCCTAAATCTGTAGAGGCACTAATCATCACTTGACCAACAAAACTAGGGCCATTACCTAGTGTATTAATTGGGATCATCATCAAGAAGGCGATCGTTACAATTAATATTACCCTACCCACAACAGTCGAAATCAACTGCTTACTACGAGCGATACTCGCATTTGCTGTTGGCGGAGCCTCTCCTCCGGAGAATCGAGTTTGTTCTACGGCTAGGGGCAATTCTGCTACAAACCAATAAGCGTAATAGCGCACTAAAATTGTAATGAACAATAAAAATGCACCGATAACAGCGAGAGTGATGCTGATAATGGCAACAGGATTTTCAATCGGTAATTTGAGTCCATAGATAATCGCAGCAGTAAAAATCAACACTGCAATTACTAAGACGAGTGAAGCAATAACAGCAACCAAAGAGATGTACAAGCTAACCAACCAAGTAAGTCTCAGAAATCCCCAAGTTCGAGGTATTAATTGCTGCGTGGCAACAGCAACAGTCTCTGGTGCATCGATCAGTTCCTGATAGGCTAATCGACAGATCACAGCTCGATCTGTGGCATATTTAGCCGAACAATATAAAGTGCCAATTAGCCACCCAATCACAACTGGAATCGCCACTAGCCAAGAATTTGTGACTGCATACAATCCGCCACCAATCAATCCGGCGACCAGAATTACTAGCAAGATTGCGAGCAACCAACCAGTTGCTCGCAATGATACTTGAAAATAACGTTTGAAGTTGGATTTGTATAAAGTAATGCTAGTAGTGACAACATTACCAATACTGAGAGTACCAACTGGATCGTAATTATTTTTTGCCATCGATCTATTTAAAGAATTGCTGAACACTGGAGAGATTTGCTGTATCGCGAATCACCAGAAATACTCCCAATCCTAGCAGTAAAAATAGACCAGTTTGCATCACAGTCTCTTGAATTTTCATCGGCAATGGTTTGCCCAACAATCCTTCAAGCAGTAAAAATGCTAGTTGACCGCCATCTAAAGCAGGTAATGGCAAAATATTCATTACGGCTAAATTGACACTGATCAGTGCGCCAAATTGCAGGAGTCCAGTGGCATTATTTTCAGCAATACTTGAGCCGATTTCGACGATTTTAATCGGCCCCGCAATTTGATTTGCCGTTTCACCAAAGTTAGTAACTAATTGCGATAAACCTTGAACGGTTAGCACGATTACTCGTTCAAATTCAGCAGCTCCTTTTTTGAGAGCATCGATCAAATTAATCGATCGATCGATAATAATATCCGCATTAGGCACCAGTCTTACGCCAATTTGCCCCTTACCATCGGGAGTTGCATCGGGAGTAACTTGGAGATCCAATGTTTTTTCACCGCGCTTGACCTGAAAAGTAATTGGTAAATTAGGATGGGTTTGAATCTCTGCCATTAATTTGACAATTGCTGGCTTACCCTCGCCGAGGATCTGTTGATCTACTGCCAACACGATATCGTTAGCCTGAATTCCGGCTTTACCAGCGGCAGTACTTACTGTGTCAGCAATTCCGGCGACGGTGACACCAGGATGATAATCGATTTGTTGAAACCCCGCAACGCTGACCTGGACTACGAGCAAAAAGTAAGCGAAAATCAGGTTGGCAATTACACCCGCACTAATCACGATCGCTCGATCGAGGATCGGGCGATTGCTGAGTAAATTAGGATCCGTTGGGGGAATATCGCTCTCAGGATCGTCATCGGGAAATCCGACGAAACCGCCTAATGGTAATGCTCGTAACGAATACTCAGTCTGCTTACCTTGATATTTTAATAAGATGGGTCCAAACCCGATTGAGAATTTATTCGCATATATTCCCTGTAATCTCGCTGCCGCAAAGTGCCCCAATTCATGCACGAAAATTAATAATGCTAAAACGCCAATCGCCGCCAGTGTTGACATATCTTCCCTTTTTTCTGACCTTTATGCTCTCATTCTAGTCAAAATCAATGGTTAAATGCTAAAATAGTAAGTTGCAAAATTTAATCAAAATTTCCAGTATTCATGACCCTAACCCAAGCCCGCAAACAAGAAATCATGTCCGCCCATCAGTTGCACGCAACCGATACAGGTTCATCCGACCTGCAAGTCGCCATGCTAACTGAAAGAATCACCCGCCTCAGCGAACACCTCAAAGCCAACAAAAGCGATCATGCGTCTCGCCGAGGCTTGCTGAAAATGATCGGACAACGCAAACGCTTATTGGCGTTTATCAACACTGAAAGCGTTCAACGTTACCAAAATCTCGCCGATAGCCTTGGTATTCGTCGCGTTAAATAGTGACTTAAACATAGTAACTAGTGGCTAGTGACTTGAAAGTAGTGACTAGTGGCTAGTAGCTAGAGAGTATTTTAGGTTATTAATAGATACTTAACCTGTTCGCCAACAACTGAGTAATTATGCCTGCTAAGAATCCTCGCCCATCGGTACCATTCGAGCCGAAGAATAATCACAAACAGCGGAAACCAGCCGCGCAAAAAGGCACAACAATTGTCAAGCCAACGACCCCCTCGCCAGCAGTGGTAGAGCAGGGTTCTGGCTTTATTCCAGAAGTTGTCAGTCAACGGATGATTCGGCGGGTGTTGGTATTCTGCGGCATTCCGGTACTGATGGGGATGTCAACCTTTATTATCGGTTACTTGGCGATCGTCAATCACTGGTTTAGACTACCAAATACTGTCGTGCTGCTGTTGAGCATGGGTTGCTTGGGATTGAGTGTATTGGGATTAACCTATGGTATTCTCTCGGCTTGTTGGGATGAGGAAGAGGATAGCAAAGGTAGTCTACTGGGGGTGGCTGAATTTAAAGTCAACTTTGGCAGAATGAAGGATGCTTATCGCGCCTCCAAAGAGATGGAAGCTAGCAATCGGTAGTTAATTGATAATTGATAGTTACGGTTCACCATCTATGCAGATACATCCAACGGCTGCGATCGAGTCTGGTGCTAAAATTGGTGCTAATGTCTCGATCGGTCCATTTTGCTATATTCGACATGATGTAGAGATTGGCGACAATTGTATTTTAGATGGTCATGTCACTCTATTACCGTACACATCGATCGGTCAAAATTGCCATCTGCATAGTAACGTCGTCCTCGGCGACACCCCTCAAGATGTGGCTTACAAAGATGAGCCAAGCTATGTCAAAGTTGGCGATAATTGTACCCTCAGAGAAGGCGTAACCATTCATCGGGGCACGAAACCAGGCACCAAGACTACTGTAGGCAATAACTGCTTGTTAATGGCATATAGCCATCTTGCCCACAATGTCCAGCTCGGTAACGATATAATCATCGCCAATGGCGCGTTATTAGCGGGCTACGTCGAGGTGGGAGATCGGGCATTCATCAGTGGCAACTGTCTAGTGCATCAATTTGCCAGAGTGGGGCGATTGGTAATGATGGCAGGTGGTTCGGCGGCACACAAAGACATCCCGCCATTTTGTATGACGCGGAGTACGACGTTAAATAAAGTGATGGGCTTGAATAGTGTCGGATTGCGCCGTGCTGGCTTTACCTCAGCAGAAAGATTAACCCTCAAACGCGCTTTCAAGATCTTATATCAGTCTAATCTACTCATTCCTGAAGCCTTGGTTAGATTAGAAACAGAATTTGATTCAGTCCTAGTCACCGAAATTTGCGATTTTATCACAAGTTCTCAACGGGGCATCGCTGGATACGTCCGTCAACGTCAGAGTGAAGAGTGAGGAGATGGGAGACTGGGCGACTGGGGGACGGGGAGACTTGAATTTGTTACTATCCACTATCCACTATCCACTATCCACTATCCACCATCCACTATCCACCACTCCTAAACTTTTGCCACTGACTTGGGGGTGGCGTGAGAAATTCATAGGCACCTGCTGCATTGGCAGTTGCCGTGAGGACAATATCAAAAGATAGGGACAATCGTAGCTCGTCAGTCTCATTCATTGTCACAGCGTGACGTTGCTTCGCTGGAAACATTAGCAATCGCCCTTCTACAGGTAGATAAGCGGCATGAAGCTGATTGAGATAATTATCAGCATCGACAATATCTGTATTTTCGCTGCCCAAACCTGGACTTACCTCATTAACTCGTGCATCGTTAAAAAATACTAATCGACCTGGATCGTAAGTACCCTCGGCTGGTACTTGGATGTAATAAACTGCACTAATATGCGCCGTATTGTGACAATGGGCACCGATTTCCTGTTCTGTCCGCGACACAATTGGCCATGCTCGCTGAATATATAAATCGACCTTAGTTAAATCCACACCCAGTTCTAGTAAATAGATCGCTGTATGCCGCTCTACTTGCTCCACAATCCACGCAAACTTAGGATTGGTATGAATCTGTTCTACACCGTGCAGATCGCCCGTCCAGGCCATTTCAGGATAGTTACGGCGTTCGGCACCAGCTTGTTCTAGTTGCAGTACCGCATCAATTAATCCCTGTTGATGTTGGGACGCATCGGGTAGATCTTCATAATAAATTGCTAGTGGGAAGCAAGTCTCGATCGGCATAACCAGAATTTTAGCGATAGTCTCTCGATCGAGTCTACCAAATTAGCCGTCCATTCTAAACTTCCGATTGGATATCCTTAATTATTTTAATCGCTCGATTGTATCGATCGATCTGACCGATCGACTGAAATAACTTAGCCGCTTGACGCAGATCAGCTACTGCTTGAGCACGATTTCCAGCGCGTCCATACATGATCCCCCGATTGAGATAAGCAAGAGCATAGTTAGGTTTGATGGCGATAGCTCGATTATAATTAGTCAGTGCGCCAGCCACATCATTCAAATCATCTAGCTCATTAGCAAGATTGAGATGAGCTTGGGCGTATTGAGGATCGATCGAAATAGCTTGCTTGTAATCAACAATTGCCGCTTCATGCTGGCCACTTTGACTCAATACCGTGCCCCGATTATAGTAAGCAGGTGCAGCTTTAGCATCGATCGAGATTGCCATCGTATAATCAGCAATTGCACCCGAATAATCAGCAACTGCACTCTTGACATTACCCCGTTCGATGTACGCTTGAAAATAACGAGGATTGATCGCAATTGCTCGATCGAATCTACCGATTGCATCTTGCATCTCACCCAAGGATGCGTATTTTAAACCCTGCTGGTAGTGTCCAATTGCATCGATCGAATTAAGATTTATTTTTGCTTGACTCTGAGTAGCATCCGGTTGATCTGCCCAAGTAACTTGAGGCAAAAAGACTGTAGGAACCGTCATTGTCCCAACGATTAACCATGCTGCAACACTTAAATTCAGAGTCATAATTTACCGCCCTACTGATCTGGGATAACCGTCTAGATCTCTAGGATGCCTTGTCAAATAGTTAAAACGTATCGGCATAAAGGCATAAAGATTTTGGCAAGATTAGCGTGATATTGCTATCAATTACTGAGGATGGCTGATTTGTATGGCTTTGGGCGTGATTGATTTGAGACATTCAGATGAATTTGCCTATTGTGTAGCCGATCGGCGATAATTAAGTATTGTTAACCAAATCTCTCACATAGTGAATAACCAGACTACTGTCTCCGATACCAAGCGTAATTTCTACTCCCAGCATACGCGCCCGATCAATTCGATTTATCGGCGGGTCGTAGAAGAATTGATGGTCGAAATGCATTTACTTTCTACCAATGTTGATTTTGACTACAATCCAGTTTACGCATTGGGTGTAGTTAGTAGCTTTGAAAGATTCATGGCTAGTTATCGTCCCGAAACTGACAAGCAGTCAATTTTTGTGGCTTTGTGCCAATCAATGGGTGGAAATGCCGATCAGTACAAGCAAGATGCGGCTGAAGTTGAAGCTTTTGCCAAGAGTATGCAGGAGCAGGATATTGTCGCTTGGCTGGCAAATCCGACTAGCGAAGGAATGGGGGCGCAATTAGCTAGTACATTGGGATCGATCGCTAGCAATCCTAAATTCAAATACAGTCGCCTGTTTGGGATTGGTTTATTTACGATCCTCGAACAAGCTGCACCTGACTTACTCAAAGATGAGAAAAAACGCGAAGCTGCCATTGTCCAGATTGGTGAAGCAATGCACCTCCCCACTGAGAAAGTCCAAAAAGATCTAGATACCTATCGCAGCAACCTCGATAAACTAGTTCAAATGGAAGCAGTCATGGGCGATCTCGCTGAAGCCGAGCGCAAAAAACGTGAAAAAAGAGCTGCTGAGAAAATTGAAGCTGCGGAGAAAGCTGCGGCTAAAGCTGCGGCGGCTGCTCCTGCGGCTGAAGCTGAGTAAGAATTAAGGCGATTTCCACCAATCAAAGTACCCACAGTAGACTCAACCAATAGAAAATGTGCCCTGAGCGGAGTCGAAGGGGACATTTTCGGCGGGTACGATCTTTCCCAGAGATCGCCTAAATGGGTTTTGGTTTCGGCTCCGCGCAACCACCGATGGTTGCGCGGAGCAGTTGGCGATGCCTGCCGTAGGTACAAGAAAAACCAAGGTTATATTTATTTTTTGATTGATGTCATTAGTGGCAATAGTAAGTTTGCTAATTCTGGATTATTCACAATCAAACTGGGCATGGCATAGCTACCGTAATTTTGTCCGACAACCGCTGGAAAAGTCGGTTCAGATCTCAAAGATTGCCATGTTCCGCCAGCCGCGTGTAAGATCGCCCAGACAGCTGCGAGATCCCAGATCTTCGGAGTTGCTTCGACTCCACCTAGACTGGCACCAGCAGCAACCGCCAAAAAATTGTAAGTAGCAACACCAAGCATCCGCACTTTACACGGAAATCCAGGCTGCCAAATTTGGAGACTACGGGCACAAAAACTGAAAAAATGATTGCTGCTAGGTGAATCCTGACTCACACGGATTTTACGACCATTTAGATAAGCCCCTGTGGGTAAATTCAATCCAGTATTACCCGACCAATAACCATGAAAAGCTTGGTTTACAGGTGGAAAATAAACATAGCCAAATACTGGCTCACCGTAATAGAGTAATCCGATCGAGACCCCCCACAAGGGAATTCCTCGCGTAAAATTTGTCGTACCATCGAGGGGATCGATAATCCACGTCCATTGAGCATCGGTAAATTCATGATTGCCCTCCTCACTCAGAATGGCATGATCTGGGAACACTTTGAGGATACTCGATCGAATTTCCCGATCCGCCCACTCATCAGATTGAGTCACCAAGCTCCCATCCGCCTTTTCCAACCCCTGAACATGACCAAAGTCCAGTAGTAATTGTGCCCCCACTCGCTCCGCCGTATCTCTAGCGACATCTAATACTTGAGTCCAAAATTCCATACTGCGATCGGTTACAATTTTCCTCTCTCAACATACAACGATTTAGGACTAGATCTAAATTAACACTGGACAAGAAGCGAACTCCTTACTGCTGAAACAAATCCTCCAAAGTTGCTGCTACCACCTGATGGGCTGGATCTTGGCGCAGTTCGATCAATGCTTCCTGTGCCTGGGGTTCATCAAATTTTTGGAGAGCGTGGGCGACTCTGGCACGTAGTCTAGATGAATCGGATTGGGTCAGCGTCAGCAACAGGGCAAGCACGGCGGTATGGTGGCTGGAATTGGCTAAAGTGCCTAAAGTATCGATCGCGGCTTCTTTGATGGTCAGATCGTCTCCTGTCAGCCCCTCTGTGCAGACTTCGATCAGTTCTTCAGGGCAATCTAATTCTTCCAGAGCGGCTAGAATACTCCGGCGTACCAACCAATGATCGTCTTGGCAAAATGTTGAGACTAAATGGGAAATTGATACCTTCCCAAATAAGGAAAGAGAATTGGCTGCTTCCGCGCGGACATTGGGAGTGTCATCAAATTTAGTCATCTCCAGCAGTGCTGCAAAAGATGCTGCTGTCCGCTGCTGTCCCAATCCCCTGGCGACAAAAGATCGCACCAAAAATTCTTTGTCTTTAATTGACGCAATCAAGACAGGGACAGCAGTTTCCGGATCGAAAGCCCTCAAAGCAGAGATCGCTTTTAGGCGATATTGAAAATCAGAATTACTTAATCCATCATTAATTTCCGGTAATTCCATAACAACACAATAGAGATCTTTCTACTTACTCTAAACAAAAGCGGCACCACTTGGTACCGCAATCTGAGAAAATTTAATCTAGCCCCCAAAATACCTGCTCCCAACTTGGTTAGTGAGCGGTTTGCATTGAGCGGAGCCGAAATGAGCCGAACTACCCAACTTATACACATGTCCGACACTGAAATAGTTACCGCCGTCGAACTCGAAGAGATTATCGTCGAACTCCAGAAATATCGAGATCGATTGGTACATGACACTACAGAAGCAATTCACAAAGCCAAACTGCCCAAATCTAAAGCAATGGCGCAAATGGAACCGGAACTTGCTAAGATCGATGCGATGATGCAAGAACTGCACGATCGCCATGCTGCATTGCTGGCTAATAATTAGACAATCATGAAAACTGAAGATACGCCAGTTTTGCTCGATCATGCTGGTACCGACGCGCTAATCCAGTCGATTACCGAGCAAATCAGCTTGCATACTTTTGATGTTAATGATATTCCGGTACTCAGACAGATGATTGAGTGCTTGGGCGATTCGCGCGGTTTGATCCGGTTGCGATTTGCTCAAACCTTGGGTAGCATCGGGGAAACTGCGACTCCACTATTGGTAGATGCACTCTTGGCGCATCCCAATCCCGTTGTTCGCCGTGCTGCGGGTAAAACTCTCGCCCTCATTTGCGATCCGGATACAGTGCCTAGCCTACTCCACGCCCTACTCAACGATCAAGATACAGTGGTCAAAGGCTCGGCTGTTGGTGCATTAGCCAAGATGGGTGAAGCTTCGGTACCAGCTTTATTGAGTATTCTCGCAGATCCAGTTCAACCTCAAAGTACCAAAGGTCATGCAGCTTGGGCACTAGGTTTTATTGGGGCTGAAGCCGCGCCGTTTCTGGAGGAGGCGATTAAATCTGATTCGATCGATGTTCGGTGTGCTACTGTAGGTGCGATCGCCCATTTAGCTCAAGAACGTGGCGATACTCGTGCAGCGCAACTGTTAGTCTCCACTCTCAGCGATATCGATCCCAATGTTCGATCGGAAGCTGCCTCCGCAATTGGTAAAATGGCTTATCTACCTGCACTACCTAATCTAATTCTGGCATTGGGCGACCTTGACGGCGAAGTTCGGCGCACAGCCGCAGTATCATTAGGCAAATTAGGCGATCGATCTGCCATTCCACCTCTAGAAGTGCTCCTCACCGATGAACTAGAGCCAGTGCGGGTTTTGGCTAAATTAGCGATCGCCAAAATCGAAAATCACTTAGAAGTGGATGGTGAATAGTGAATAGTGGATAGTGAATGGTGAATAGTAACAAATTCAAGTCTCCAAGTCCCCCAGTCTCCCAACTCCAGAAAAGTATTGACAAAAATTTATAGATCGACTATTATCTGATGAGTGTGAGGAGCAAATCATGAAGAAGACCGAGACGAAACACGGCCAGTCGTCGGTCTTCTTTTTGATTTTATATCCCACAACTGCCAGCTAGTCTAGGCAAGAATAAATTTTTCGATCGCTACAGCTACTCCATCAGCCTCAACATCGGGTGCAACCCAGTTAGCAATTGACTGGACATCCGCAGGCGCATTTCCCATTGCTACCCCAATTCCGGCATAGCCAATCATTTCGACATCGTTATAATTGTCGCCGATCGCGAGAATGTTTTCAGGCTTGATGCCTAATAGCTCTTGGGCAATATAATCGATCGCAGTAGCTTTATTAACGCCCGATTGGGTAGTTTCGAGAAAGATCGGTACAGACGTGGTAACGTGCAGTTGGGCTGGAGTATAGCGTTGGAGCAGCTCTAACCGCAGTTGATCAATTAACTCGACATCTTCAGACATTGCTAATATTTTAGTTGGTCGATCGGTCAAAACTGTACGAAGATCGGCCACCGCAGAAACGCCAATCCCGCTGCGTCCGACATATAGCTCCGTATCAGCATTGATCTCCCGCACATATAGACAATCATCCCGATAGACATGGATCGATAGTTGATCCAGCAAATCGGGCTGCTCGAAATAATCGATTAATTCGTGGGCGATTTCTACAGGTACAGGCGAATGTCGATGGGTGATTCCTGTCGCTGGATCTTGAATCCACGCACCTTGATACGCCATAATCGGCAAATCCGCGCCGATATCATGATGGAACCGCAATGCGGATCTATACATTCGCCCAGTGGCAATCCCCACTCGGACACCTTGCGCTTGCGCGGCAGCAATTGCCTGTTTGACTCTAGTACTTACCTGATTAGACTTTCCGGCAATCGTCCCATCAATGTCTACGATCAGAAGCTTTATTTCGGCGGTGCTAGTTGATGACATAATTGGGGTCGTGTGGTGAAGCTGGGTATCAGGGTATCATACTGCCTTCCTAGTGAAAAATTAGACATCTAGTGTAGATGAGTGGATGGTGGATAGTGAATCAATAGTGTTTATTTCTTGGGTGAGGAGGGCTAATTCCATTCACTCAAGGTCGAAATTCGATCGACCATCTTGACCAATTTTTGACCACTCTGATGGATAATTCCTAGATAGTCTTTTTGTTTGTTGGATAGTGGCCCATAGATTTCCTGCTGCAACACACTTGCCATGCCCAGAATGGATGTCAGTGGGGTGCGGAGTTCTTGGGCTAGATTAGTTAGCACTTCACCTGAAATCGATTGATGCTCATTTGCCACTAGATCGTGGTTTAAAGCTGTCAAGTTAGCTGATTCACCAGAAACATCGATGATCTCAACTAAGCGGCTATGCTCTATGTATTCGGCAGCAGCAAATGGATCGTCGAAGCCCTGAGCTTTACTATAGTCAAGATGATCGATCGATCGATCCAATTGAGCTTGGCTCAATAATCTGCGCTCAAATTCACTAGCGACTAAACGACTGATTACTTGAAGTGTTTCAATTTCCCGATTGTTGAATTGACGGGGTTTAAAGTCTAAAATCGCAATCGTACCTAGCCGATCTTGGGCAGCAGTGACAATTGGTAAGCCCAAGTATGCCTGAACTCCATGCACTGTCACCAGTGATGACTGAGCTAATTGTTGATGCTGCTGACAATCAACGACGCTAAATTTATGTTGACTACTCATCACTTGAGCATAACAATATTCTAATCCAGCTAATTCTGAGCGTAAGTCAGGATTTGCAGGTAATTTACCCAATTTCGCTAAACCTGAGATCGAGCTAATTTGACAGCCCGATTTACCTGTAACCATCAAAATAGCTACAGGTGCTTTAGCTAGCCGAGTCGCCATTGCCGTGGCTTCAGTAAATATTGGCGTGACTTGAGATTGCTCAATCCTCAATTCAGTCTCGATTGTCGGATATTGGATCTGCATCGCTCCAATATCCTGGTGATTTGAGCTAGCATCTGAGTCTTTGTCTGAAATGAGCATGGAAAAGTTGCCCGTAACGGGATTTGTAAATTTTCTAACGATCTAAGCTGGAAAGAGATGCATAAATCTAAAATTCCCACGAAACTGTCCTAGAGCAACATTTCTAAACTAATTGTCCCGATTTAGGCTCACTATCTGCCAATTGACTCAAGAATTGCAAGGATCGAACCAAATAAGTTGCACAGGTATATGGAGAACTTTGATAGAAGGCACTCCACGCAGAGGACTTATATCGATCGTAATTAGCCGGAGCGAAGGCACTAGCATCTAGCTCAGTGGTAATAGCATGGGGCGAATGAGGATCCAACCAAGCCAGCCTGACCGCATGTCCAATCAAAACATCGAGGACAATATACTCTTCAATCTTCAAATCTGGGTTGCGCTCGGATAGAGCTGCTAGTGCCATCAAGGCTTCAATGTTGAGTTGTCGATATTCTGGTGCGACGATTTTGTTGAGTAAATGCTCGATCCGTAGCGCGAAATTCTTCTCACCTGCGGTCATTTCTGACAAGATTATTTCACTATCTAAGCGGTTACGTTTTTCTAATTTATCACCAACCGTCAATCCTTTACAGTGTTCCAATAGTCGCCAGATACTAGGATAGAAATCTCGATCAACTCGGTTAATTGCGCCATCTTTTCGACGTTGATATCGCCAATCAATCGAAGGCGTATCTACTCGCTCGGTTGATTGATTGACAATCCACTCAATTTGTTGTTGTGATTGGTTGAGATGTAGGGACTCTTGTTGAAAGACAGTATTACCTAAATTTTGATAATCAGTTAGTACTTGATGGAGTCTAGTTTGAATTTCAAAGGGACTGAGTTCCATCAATTTTTCATAGGCTTTATCTTGGGTAATATCTAGTTCCATCACTAGTTCGCTAGTTAATAAGACAATCAGATAGCCAACTCTTAATGTCAACAATCCTTTGACCAGAGCTGGCTGTGATTTGATTAATAAGCCTAGATAAATAATAATCTCCTGGGTCAATACTCGATCGCGAATATCTTCACGACAGAATTTATCGATCTTTTCCACAATCTCGGTATGGGACATCGGCGCATCAATTAACGCCGCTTCACTATAAGCCATCCCCACAGTAAGTTGCTTACCACCAATCAAAATATCAGTAACAGCATCGGATAAACTAATATCAACTTTGTCTAATAATCCCGCTGCATAACGGACAATTGCCCAATCTGGTCGATCGCTAAAATTACCCGCTTTGAAGTAAACTTCATCAAGCAAATTAGCGACAGTCACATTGATACCTGCACCACCAAATCCAGTATTAAAATCTAGCCCTTCTAATTTAGTTAAAGTGTGCAGTAGTTCAATTTGTTGATATAAATTAACCGATCCGCGTAGCTCTGTCAACAATAGTTTGATATTGGTTTCAGCTTCTAGTAAGAACTCTTGGGTATTAGTGAGTGGTTGATTGCGATCGGCTACATAAGTGAGATAATAACGCGGTGGCAGCACTGAGCTGATGACAGTTTGATCGAATTGAAAGTCATGTAAATGATCGATTCGTTCGATCCCTGCGGTCAGTTTTAGTTGATTTAGATCTCCCAATCGAATTGGCACACCATTACATTTTCCTTGTTTGAACTCATTGATTAATGCCAGTAATGGTGATGAATATTGCTTATTTTTAAATTCATCTTGCCCTTCCTGTAGCAATGATTTGGTTAGAAGTAACGTCATTGTTGGTCTACCTAACTGTGTCCACTGTTCACTAATATAGGCAATTTCGGCTTTAATCTGCGATACGAGAAAATGGTAGTCGAGGGTCAAATAAAACTGTTGCTGATCTAAAAATGCGGGCAAAAATACAATCGTCTCGCCACAAATATTAAAGATCCGACAAGTCGTTAAGCTTCGCAATCTTCGCACCGGACGACCCGTCAAACCTAGTTTATCATTTCGCCCAATTTGAGTATAGGCTGCGGCTAGTTCTGTCGATTGCCGGACTTGAATCGGATCGATCTGTGCGGATATTTGAGTAGCGATCCCATAATCAGCTAATTGTAATTGCAACTCCTCATTTTCAGCAATTAAGGCAATCTGCACAGTCCGCCGTCGCTTATTCCCAATTCGCAGATGTCGCCCCAATGGATCTAGATCTCCAGGTGCAAGAAACTTATCGAATAATAGCTCTCCCAAAAAATATAAACTCTGTGCCCAGACTAGCGGTAGATTCTCATTTGGAACACGTATTTGCGAATGAGCTGTTAGTCTCTCAGCCGCAATTTTATCCTTGGGTACAATGTACAATTCAGGCAATAACTGGGTGCCATTTACATCTATAGCTACTCCGGCTAATAAGCTGCGATATTTATCAATCCCCGCAGCATCGCCACTAAATAAAGCATCTAAATATAGATAGGTAAAAAATAACGGCCATTCACACTCAATCCCTTCAAACTTGAGCAATTCCTCTGGCTCATAATGCAGCCGAGTGCTGTCTTCTAATACCGTTTGATGTCCATCACGCAAAAATCTTTTGCAGCCATATTTACCCTCCAACTTATCGATAATCTTTGTTCGTGTCCGTGATACCAATAACGGATCTGTCACAGCAAAGGCTGGAAATCCAATCACACTTAATAATGCTGCATCCGTCTCCTTGGAGCTCGACTCCCTCGGTAACAGCGAAGCCAACGTCAATCGCGCCCGGGCAATCTCATCTGGTAGGACATGAATCACCGATGCTTGGGAACCTCTTGCTCCGAACAAGTCTAAACCATTAATAGCTTCTAGTGCAGCCTTTGCCATACCGATCGAACTAGCATTTAGTTCAACACTACCATGATTGATTTTATCACCCCGTTCCCACAACCCAAAATCAGGAGTTCGATAAGTCCGCCCGATATAATAGACTAAGTTCTGAACAAAATTCACCTCATCTAACGTGTAAATAGCAGGTAGTCCCGATGCCGTCATCTGCGCTAGGATCAGGACGAACAAGGACGTTGCATCCAATTGGAGATGCCCCCACTCATCATCTCCGACGACTACATCGCCAGTCTGAGTATTGTACTTCGCGTGCAGCGCGTCTAGCGGTGATTGCGTCTGTTTGAACTGCTCCACCTTTCCAGATTGACGCAGCATACAAAACAGCAGCCCCCGCATCAACTTCACCACACTTTGCTCTAGCTCAAACAATCGCCCTGGTGGTGCATCCACCTTACGATAGGCCAAGGCTAATCCCCACACAGCCAGAATCGTATATACATTGTCCCGCACCCACGCATCGGTGTAGTCACCATGAGCCGTAATCGCGGTACTGGCTGGAAACAAACCCGTAATTGGATTTTGGCGACTGAGGATAATTGATTGGATTTGCTGGTAGTATCGATCGAGTTGCTGAGAGCGGTTCATGTGGTACGAGTTATAAATGATGGCTGGGACTGATCTGTCGATAGTGCTGTCTATTGCCTATTAGGGGTGGCATGAGCAGTGCAAAGACGCTTACCTCGCGCTATCTTTTCACTGTCAAAAGTAGCCGACCCGATTCAGCTCATGCAGCTAGAATCGATACCTAATCATTAGAGAGTTTACGAACATTCCCAATTACTTGCCATTTTTAAATTTATTCGTTACATTAGTTTATATAGACGGTAACAAATCTTTACTCTACCGGAGTCACCAACATGCAAGCTAAGAAAGAAGAAGAAAAGTTTGGTTTCACACCTTCAGCCGAAAACCTCAATGGACGCATGGCAATGATCGGCTTTGTAGCTGCTGTCATTACTGAGTTAGTCACTGGTCAAGGCGTATTACATTTTCTCGGATTAGTCTAGATTAGAGCTTGCGAATATCCTCAAAGACTTGTCCTTTGGCAATTTATTCGTTACGTTAATTAATATAGGCAGTCACAAATATTTACATTACTGGAGTCAAAACTATGCAAGCTAAGAAAGACGAAGCAAAATTTGGTTTCACACCTTCAGCAGAAAACCTCAACGGACGGATGGCAATGATCGGCTTTGTAGCTGCTGTCATTACTGAGTTAGTCACTGGACAGGGCGTAGTCCATTTCCTCGGATTGATGTAATTTCGTTCCAACCTCAAACAATCAATCTAAACTATGGCTGGGTATCCCCCAGCTTTTTTGTGGAATTCACGATAGATTTAAGTCCTGGTATTTGTGAAAAATATAGTTAAGATCGTCAGGAGTGACTCTTGATAAGCCGATTTGAGAACAGCTATGCAGCGTGAAGCCTTACCAACTATCGTCACCGACGAATACAACGACAATTTACTCGATCGACTATTTATTTGGATATTTTCGCACAAGATGTCCCAAGCATTGGGCACAGGCACCCAATTGAGTGGCTATAGTGGTGTAGTCGATTTGTCCAAACAAATTATGCAGGGGCGAAATGCCCAGCAACAGCAAATCATCGTCGCGCGGATCTTGCAATCTTTCGTACCTGTGCCAGTCTTATGGGCAATTCGGACATTCTTTGCTCCAACACGGCTAGTTTGCGTATTGAATGCCTGGTTCGCAGCGCGGATGTTTGGCTGGCTGGTGGGGCCTTGCGAGGTCGCTGAAGCTGAGATAGACTTGCCTGATGGGACAGTTCGATCGCAACCATCGGCAGTCCAGATCAAAAAATGCCGTTATCTTGCTGATAGTGGGTGTGTGGGCATGTGCGTGAATATGTGCAAAGTACCCACCCAATCATTTTTCACCGAAAAGTTTGGGATTCCCCTGACGATGACACCCAATTTTGAAGACCTCAGTTGCAAAATGGTCTTCGGTCAAATTCCACCACTTCCAGCAGTTGATGATGCTTTTCAACAACCCTGTTTAGAGCAGCAAGGATCGGGACGTTCAGCGGTTTGTCCTAAGCTCAGATAGATAGCCGCCGATTGAAATCGGTGCTAGTGCTACAAAGTCCGCCTGCGCGGACTGGTTTGTTAGTCCGCGCAGGCGGACTTTGCATCACTAGCAGCGGTTTTAACCGCTGACTAACTAATCAAGCTCCTTCTAACGGAGCCATCGTCAAACCAGCCCGCTGTAACTGCTGGTGATACAGCTCCGCTTGCTCCTGGGGTCCGACCCAAACGATCGCTTGACCCTCAAAATGGATTTGATTGGTCAGTTCCCACGCTTGTTCTTCACTCATCCCTGGTAAGTAAGTCATCAATGTCGTACTGACATGCTCAAACGTATTAAAGTCATCATTCAAAACGATGACCTTAAAATTTGGGTAAGGCTTGGGAGGTGAGAGAACTGCTTGACTAGACCGATCCGTCGTAAACACCATAGAAATTTATTTCCAATCTTGCCAATTATTATTCAGAATCGAAGTATTCGGGAAGGATGTCGGGTTGTTGTTGGCTTCTAGCCGCTTGCGTAGCTCGACGATCGCGGGTGATG
>CASBPY010000211.1 GCA_949127675.1 Synechococcales cyanobacterium PMM_0072 | reverse complement strand
GGAAGTGATTCACCAATTCAGAAATAACCAAAAAAGCTATCAAAATCAGGATCGCTGTCTCCACCATTATAGGGAACTCGATCGGCAAATTCATTGGGGGTGCGGTCATCACTCCATCCCCACCAGGCGGTGCCACATTCACAGTTGTAAAATTCTTGCCACTTGCGTTTGCGGTTTTCGAGCAAGATTGGCGAACGGCGATTGATCCAGGCGGTGGTGGCGGCAGTAGAGCCAGAGCTACAAGTGGGGCAGCAAAATCCCTCGGCGTGAGTTGCGAGTTCTGTCCAAGCTGGTGGAGTCGGGCTAAAAGCTTCCATGTAGTGAATCGGTGGATATGTAGTGTTTGATGGCAGGCAAAATGAAGGGGAAATCTTTGAAATAGTCTAGATATAACAATCAGAGCTATAGATACACAGGCTACAGACAAGTATTGTTCGATCGACACAATAATAAGTAGTCTAACGAGGATCTACCGATTCTAGTTAAGTTGCTAGGATTTAATATAGACAGATACATGACGAGCGAATTTCAGCATAACTAAATAAAATTTTATGACAACGTTTAATACCCTTGCTGATGCTCCCGATCTTAACGCTGATGACTATGTAGTGATCGGTGTGGCTACCTGCTTCTTCCGTGATGATGATGGAGTGCAAGAACTCAAGGTAGTCGAACCCATCCCTTCCTCGGCGTTGGAAGCCCTACTTAAAGGCATTCCTACCTCCTACGAGATCGCCACTGCAACCACCCTCGGCGCATTAATCGCTGGCGATGCGCCCCAAATTCCCGCTAATTTCCCCGCGAACTATCAACTAGGCAATGAATTTGCCTACCGTTGTATCGCCTCAGCCCGCACTTACAAACGCCGTCCTGAAGCCGCCGCTCACATTGCCATAGGTGATAGCTATACTAGCTTCAACTACTCCACCGAGCGGAAACGGGTGCTCAATGCCGATCGAGTTGTCACCAAAGACGATAATGTCAAGCAACATGCTTATACTCACCAGAAGCTTTAAGGAGTTGGGAGAGAGAAGAAGTAGGGTGTAGGGTGGGCAGTGCCCACCACAAGGGTTTTCGCTAATATCTAGGCTGGAAATACCTATGGTAAAACTAATTAATTGCGTCGTTGCATGACTTTGGGTGCTGCAACAGACAGTGGATAAATAGCCGCAGATTGGGAACTATACTCGTGATAGACTCCTGCCCAAGCATTGAGTAATTTTTCAGCCGCTGATAACCACTGCGCTCGATCTT
Organism: Synechococcales cyanobacterium PMM_0072; assembly: GCA_949127675.1. GTDB lineage: Bacteria > Cyanobacteriota > Cyanobacteriia > Cyanobacteriales > Chamaesiphonaceae > Chamaesiphon. Next base: position 2,172 of record CASBPY010000211.1, on the reverse strand, counting down.
GTGTCGCTAGATCACCATTGAGGGGAATGCCTGTGAGACTATTTTGAGCACCTGAAAGTATCCCAGTTAGGGCACAGGTTAGTGGGGATCTATTCTTGGTATGATAAGCGCGACGAGTTGCTAAACCAAAGTCTGCTGGAGTCGATAGAGCGCAATAAATCGCTAATATTGTCGGGGTCATAATCGGGTGTGTGGTAGTCAGTCTCTTGGTAATTTGGTACAAACTACTAGGCTGTTCTGATAATTCTGCGATTGTACTGAGTGATTGAAATAGCGTTGGATGGAGATTATTCATCTCATCCAGCAGTTGGACGATAATTATCTGAGGGTCAAAAGATTCTGTGAGCGATCGAGATATAATGTAGCCGATAGCGATCGCACTAGAGCAGGTTTCCCAATCTAGTTGCCAAGCATGACTAACATCGATTAAGATTTGGCGTAATTTGACTCGATCGTCATGAAAAAATAACATTAACGGTAGCATTGCTACCATCGATTGATCTGGACTAGCACTATCTATAGCTATATTTTTAGCCCAATCTTGAGACTTGAATCGATCACGCCTGATTAAACAATCAATTCCACTAATTACGATTGGAGTTGCATCAAGAACTAGCTGATTAGGTGCAATCTGATATGGACTAATATAAGTAATATTGCCACCGATCAATGCGCCTTGAAATCTATTTAATAATAAGTGTTCCATCTGTTGTAATTTAATCTAGCCTATTACCGTAAAGCCTAACATCTAAATCAATGTTAAATTCTGACTCTGCCACTGCATTAAGGACTGTGTCCGAACCAATTACTGGATATACTGTTGGCACCAGAGCAGATGGATTGGTAGAAGTCTTAGTAGACTGTCCAACGATTCAAGGTTTATTTACTTATAATATTCCTGAACGATTGAGTATTAGCATTGGCGATATTCTTAGTGTACCATTTGGTCATCAAATCGTTGGCGGGATTGCGATTAAATTAGTAGATAAATTGCCTGAAGGTGTCTCGATCGATCAAATTAAAGATATTGACGATGTGGTTGCCTCTGGATTATTCAAAGCTAATTATTGGCAATGGTTAGAACAAATCGCCCAATATTATTATACGCCACTGATTCAAGTAATTAAGGTTGCTTTACCACCTGGACTATTGAGTCGATCCCATCGTCGGATTAAAGCGATCGCCACCAGATCAGATTCAGAGATTTTCTTGAGCAGCATTGCCAAGGAATTACTAGATTTATTAAACTCCCAACCAGAAAGAAATTATAGCTGGCAATACATCCAAAAGCAGATTCCTCAAGCTAAAAGAGGTCTGCAAGAATTACTAGCTAAAAAGTTAGTTGAATCCTATTTAGAGTCTGGAAAAAATCAAAAGCCTAAATTACAAAAGGCAGTAATTTTGATTAGTGATGTATTTGGTGATGATTTGTCAAATAGACACAGAGAAATTGTCGATATTCTAAAGCAATATCATGGTGAATTATGGCAAACTGAATTACTCGAATTAAGCCGTACAACATCCTCTACTTTAGATAAAATTGCCGAGAAGGGCTACATCACTATTGTCAATAAAGAAAAGCTGCGATTCGAGGCATCTTTAGGCATCTTCCAGCAAGAACCAGCTAAGGTACTGACAGACGATCAAGCTAGTGCATTAGCAGCAATTAATCAGATCTCAGGCTTCGCTCAAGTGCTATTGCATGGCGTGACTGGCTCTGGGAAAACCGAAGTATATCTCCAATCGATCGAACAAATATTAGCACGAGGTCAATCGGTATTAGTTCTTGTACCTGAAATTGGGTTAACGCCTCAATTAACCGACAGGTTTCGATCGAGATTTGGCAATAAAGTATATGTCTATCATAGTGAAATTGGTAGCGGCGAACGCTATGATACCTGGAGACAAATGTTGACTGAAGCTAGTCAAATTATCATCGGCACTCGATCGGCAATATTCGCACCATTACCCAATTTAGGACTAATTATATTAGACGAAGAACACGATTCTAGTTTCAAGCAAGATCAACCCGCCCCCACTTATCAAACTCGTGATATCGCCAGATGGCGGGCTGAACTAGAATCTTGCCCCCTGATTCTCGGTTCGGCTACTCCGTCTTTAGAAACTTGGGTGAGTATTAAAGCGATAGGGAAACAGCATGACGGCGTGAAT
>CASBPY010000210.1 GCA_949127675.1 Synechococcales cyanobacterium PMM_0072 | reverse complement strand
CGGTAACGGATTGGCAACACCTGTTGTTTCAACAATTAGATAATCGATTCGCTCCCGCCTGGTTAAAATTCGATAGACAGCATCAGCAAAATCATCATTAATCGTGCAGCAGATACAGCCATTAGTTAGTTCGATCGTATTTTCATCACCATCATCACCAACCTTAACCAATAATTGGCTATCGATATTAATATCACCAAATTCGTTAACTAAAACAGCAACCTTATAACCCTCAAAGTTTTGAATAATATAATTGAGCAGCGTAGTTTTACCGCTACCCAAGAATCCCGTGACGATCGTTACAGGCAATTTCTGTGGTGGTGCATCAAGTGTATCTAGCATAAATAAATTGAATATTAAAATACAAAGATGTCTTTGCGATCTGGGTTTACCCTCAACACGGTTCGGTTAAACCAATATTTAGCCCAAGCTGCTACCTATAGAATGCTCTTAATCCAGTCATGCTTTTCGGGCATACCAAGCATGAATAAACAGAGTTTGCATGAATAACACTGGACTATCAAAACCACCAGATGCGATGATTGAAGAGACTTGATGCGGTGGTAGAACAGCAACATCTCGACCGTGAGAGGCAAGAAAATCTTCGATGGTTAGTTCTGGAACTTCTGCATACTTTAACATCCGAGTCCACATCTCGCGCAGGCTTTGATAGGATGAAGTGGACATATCCGACGCTAAATCCGCACTAACCAAGTATCCTTGGGGGCAAAGTCGGGCAGCGATTTGACTGAAAAAATTGCGCCGTTCATCTTGCTGCATAAAGAAGTGAGAAACTAGTAGACAAGTCACCGCATCGAACGGCTCTGAGTCGGGCAATGAATCGAGATAACCTTCGTGCCAGGTGCAACGCGCCGCAATCCCACTTGCTTCAGCTTTCTGACGGCAAATATCAAGCATCGCAGGCGCAGGATCGACTGCCGTAAACTGCCACTGGGGAAATTCATGGGCGAGATAAATCAATTCTGGACCAGTTCCAACACCGACACAAAGAATCCGCGCATTGACCGGAAGATCGGCAAGAATGAGGCGGGTAAGTAAATGAAGTGTGTCGCGTAACGGGGAGAGTTTTGCTGTTGTCTTGTCATAGGTAGCGGCGCGTTTTTCATCAAAGACGACAGCTTGTTCTTGATTTTCCATGAGAGAATGAGTGACTCCTTGATCTTGATTTTGAAGATATTCACCAGAGAAAACGATCCTTGAATGTAATTTAATCTGTAGGGTGCCCCTAATGGATACCCTAGATTGTGAACGAAGCCAGGATCTTATTTTCTCTGGAGTTCTCCTAATGGAAAGAAGCTCGATGACGGATTAGATCCATAAATTCCTGACGAGTTTTGGCATCCTCCGCAAACACACCCTGCATCGAACTCGTCACAGTCCACGAACCTGGCTTCTGCACCCCACGCATCACCATACACATGTGCGTCGCCTCAATCACCACTGCCACCCCTTGTGGCTTCAACAACCCCTGAATTGCATTGGCAATCTGACTGGTCAATCGCTCTTGTACCTGCAACCGACGAGCATACATTTCACAGATACGGGCGATTTTTGACAACCCAATTACCTTTCCATTGGGAATATACGCAACATGAGCGCGTCCAATAATCGGTAAAATGTGGTGTTCGCAAGAGCTAAATAAATCGATATCTCGTACCAATACCATTTCGTTCGCATCTTCGTGAAATACCGCTCCATTGAGCAATTCATCCAAAGATTGATTGTAGCCAGAAGTCAGGTATTTGAGAGCTTTAACGACTCGTTTCGGGGTATCTAGGAGTCCTTCTCGATCTGGATCTTCACCTAGCCCGATTAGCAATGTCCTGACTGCTTGTTGCATTTCCGCTTCAGAAACAGGGGATTTAGATTCAGTACTGATCAGTTGTTTACGGATATCGTCGGGTGAAATTGATAATGCCATGAGTAAATTGAGATTTGGTGATTAACGATCGATTATTGACTTAGAAGATAAAACTAGGCAAAACAGTTTGTTAACTGCTGTCGAAGATTGTCGGCATCCAAATTTCGTCCGATGAAAACAAGTTGATTTTTGGGTGCAGATTGCCACGGCTCACCGTCGAGATTAAAACGAGCACCACTCAGTTGAAAAATATGTCGATCTTCACTATTTGTAAACCACAGGATTCCTTTAGCTCGAAAGACTTCTGAAGGTAGATGCGATTGCAAGAATGTTTCAAATTTTTTCACATCAAATGGTCGATCTCCCTCAAATGATATCGATACAAATCCATCATTATCTAAATGGCTGGAATGGTGATGATGATGTTCGTGAGCATGATGTTCGTGGTTATGTTCATCATGCTCATGTTTATGAGCGTGAGAGTCATGAGGTTGATCATGTTCGTGTTGATGAGCAGCTTGATGTTCATCATGCTCATGTTTGTGCTCATGAGATTCATGAGGATGATGTTCGTGGTTATGAATCTCATGCTCGGTTTGCTCTATCTCTTCTTTGACTAAATCTGCATAATCATTTGGGTTGTTGTACTCCACATCCAAAATTAGATTCAGTGGAACTTCCCCATGTTTACTATGCAGAATTCTGGCACCCTCTTTGACAGATTTGATGTATGCTTCCAGATTGAGCACCTGTTCAGTATCTGCTAAATCGATCTTATTTAAAATCGTGATATCAGCATAAGTGATTTGCTTAAATGCTGCTTCGCTATCAAAGTGTTCGGGTGTAAATGTCTCAGAATCAACCATCGTCACGATCGAATCCAGTCGCGTCATATCCCGTAACTCCGTCCCCAAAAATGTCAAGATAATCGGCAATGGATCGGCGACTCCAGTAGTCTCAATTACCATGTAGTCAACTTTCTCTTCTCGCTCTAATACCCTGTAAACCGCTTCTACTAAATCCTCATTAATGGTGCAGCAAATACAGCCATTACTCAGTTCTACCATCCCCTCTTCCATCGATACCAACAGTTGACTATCGATATTAATATCACCAAACTCATTAACTAATACAGCAACTTTCAAGCCCTGTTTATCGGTCAAAATATGGTTTAACAGCGTAGTCTTACCACTACCCAAAAAACCAGTGATAATTGTAACAGGCATTCCCCGTTTAGGAACATCAATTGTAGCCGTGGTTGGATGCGTTATTGTTTGGGTCATGTAAACTCCTTAAATTAAATAGCAAGATATTTAGTTAATTGCACTTTGAATTATTACTTAACTTTGGGCATAACTCTCAGTCAAGTGACAGACTAATGCCCTCTTTTGCATCATCTGAAAAATATTATAAAAACCATTTGCTCGCGAGGGAGTCAGACTTACATCCAGTCCGGTTTGTTGAATAAAATGCGGTGTTAATTGCATTATTTCCGCTGGAGTCAACCCCGCCAATCCTTCCACCAATAACCCTACTAATCCCTTGGTGATTTGGGCATCAGAATCAGCCTGAAAAACAACCTTGCCCCCATCCATTGCCGCTACCACATAAACTTGCGATGCACAGCCAGGGACGCGATTCTCAGGGATTTTCTGGTCTTCGGGGAACGCCGGAAGACGTTTGGCAAAGTGCAGCAGGTACTCATACCGCCGTTTTGATTCCGATATCTGTTGGAAACGTTGGATAATTCGATTCTCTTTCAGAGAGGCTTCGCCAACGAGTGCGGGTGGTAGTGGCTGGGAGACTGGCGACATATCAATCTGAGGCGAACCATAATTGCAGGAATGATAACCATTATCATGATATCGGATCTTTAGCTGATTTCATAGGTAGAATGATAATCGTTCTTGTATTCTAGCGATCGGCTACCGCCAAAGCTAAATATTCATGCTCGATTCATTAGCAACACTCCCCGAATTTATCGATCTGGCAATTGTGGGGGCTGGCCCTCATGCCCTGACACTGGTGACGCATCTATTGCAGAAAAAGAAATCCATGCGGGGGAAGTTTATCGCCTTCGATCCTACTGGTACCTGGATGAGTCAATGGGATCGTCAGTTTGCAGCATTTGAAATCCCCCATTTACGCTCGCCCGCTGTCCATCAACCAGACCCCGATCCTCATGCCCTGCGGACTTTTGCAGCTTCTCGCCCATCTGATTTGTTTGCACCCTACGACTTACCAGGTACCCAGCTATTTCGGGATTTCTGCCAAGAAACGATTCGGCGATGGCAATTACAAGATTGTGTCTATCCAGCGCAAGTCGTCGAAATCAAACCCTTGCAAGATGGTCGCCGTTCGCGGTTTTGGTTGCAGTTATCTAATGGACAAAGCATCATCGCTCGGAGAGTCGTAATTGCGAATGGTGGTGCAGTGCCGAATCTGCCTGATTGGGTGGGGCAAATTGCCACGAGTTACCCCCAAGATCGGCTGTTACATTCCCATCAAGTAGACCTCCGAGAATTGCAGTTGCAGGGCGAACGAGTTCTAATTATTGGGGGAGGTCTAACCAGCGGACATCTAGCATTAGGGGCGATTCAAAGGGGCGCACAGGTGCTATTAATGTCCCGCCGAACTGTGTATGACAAATTATTTGATGCCGATCCTGGTTGGATTGGCCCGAAATATCTCAAGGGATTCTGGGCAGAACCAGATCTACATACCCGTTGGCTGATGATTCAACAAGCGCGAAATGGTGGCTCGATGACTCCATCTGTTCTGGCTCAACTGCGGCGATTCGAGCGGGATGGAAAGATGATCTTTTATGAGCAATGTGGGGTATCTCAAGCCGAATGGAGTGACCAGAGCTGGCAGATCCACTGCAATAATTCAGCCATACATGAGTGTATTCATCATCAACAGATCGACAGAATTTGGGTTGCGACAGGGAGCCAGTTAGATGCTAGAAATCATCCTCTATTAAAGGATGTTTTGGATGCTTATCCAATGGAGGTTGTAAATGGTTTGCCCGTCGTTGATGAACATCTCCGCTGGCAAGGGTGCGAGCTATTTATTATGGGTGGTTTGGCGGCATTACGGGTAGGGCCAGCGGCACGAAATTTGTCAGGTGCGAGGGCTGCTAGCGATCGAATTGTGCCAGCTTTAACAAAATCTAGTCTATCGCCAAGGTGAACTAAATTGACTGGAGATGACAGTGACAATCGGGCTTTTCTAGCAGAGATGCAATCAAAGCATTCGCCGCCACTGCTGCGAGTAATCCGCCGCCGATCGAGCCTTGAATAGTAATATAAGGTACGCCAGCAGCCATCAGTCGCCGTTTAGCAGCAGGCGCGTGACTAAAGCCGATCGGCATTCCAATTACCAGCGCGGGTTGAATCTGTCCCTGTTCAATTGCGTTACATACTGCTATCAGCACAGAGGGTGCATAGCCGATCATCAAGATCGAACGAGCTGGAATTCGATCGAGGCGATTTAGCCACTCTTTATCTTGCCAAAATGCTTGCTCTGCTTCAGCTACCCCTGTGATGTGAGGATCGTCGATCAGCGTCTCAATCTGACAGTTTAAATGGGCTAATCGAGTCCGATCTAACGTCGCAGTT
>CASBPY010000209.1 GCA_949127675.1 Synechococcales cyanobacterium PMM_0072 | reverse complement strand
GGACGCGGGCTTTGGATTTACCAAAGTTCATCGCTTGGTTGCCTGGGCCGCTCTGAGCGCGACGCAGGAGGAAGAATAAACCGACTAGTAAGAGTACGGGGAAGAATAAGCTACTGAGAACACGGAACCAGACACTTTCGTCATTCGTAGGTAAAACGTAAATGTTTCCTTTGACGTTCTTGGTGAGAATTTCGACTAGTTGGTTATCATTGGGTGGCAAGTTGACGAGAGCCTTGGTGCCGTCTTTTGCCTGGATTTGAGCTTTACTACGATCGGCACTCAAGCCAACATTCTCAATTTCACCACGTTTGACTTCTTGAATAAACTGACTATATTTCAGTGTTTTCTGGGCTGGGGCTGGTTTCTCGAGGAACGTAGTCGCCAAAGCAATTGCCACAACCGCTAGCAGGACATACAGTCCAGCATTTCTCCACCGCTTATTATTCACTCTAAATCGTTCTCCTATAATAGTTGCTTCGTGACTTGTAGCTTTTGACAGTATTCGACTTCAACCTTCTACTAACTGTCTCTTACTGTGCGCGCGATCAAAATTTGATATATTTTAGCTCTGTATTAACTTATGTTAACCTTTCTCTCATTTTATTGATAGGGCTTTTCAAATTTATTTCCATTCAAAATGGTATGGCTAGCGAGTAAGGATAAATTTAGCTGCTAACCACTTCATCATTGACTGTTTAGCTCCATACTCTAGTCTACCCAAGGGAGTAAGCACAGTATTAATTGGGATCAGGTGGATTACCGAATTACTATAGCCGATCGAGTCTAAGTCTCCTACCCATTCTCGATCCCAGTCAATTTCAACCACAGATTTATTTTCTTGTTTGAGCAGGTTCATGATTTGAGATCGAGCGATCCCAGGTAAAATGCCAGCACTCAGTGGCGGTGTATACCAAGTACTATCCCGATAGCCCCAAAGGTTGCCAGTAGTTGTTTCCAGCCAGTCACCGCGCTCATTTATTAAGATAGCTTCCTGAATATTTTGGTTCCGCGCCGATTGGAGAGCTAACCAGGGCGCAAGATAATTACCTGTTTTGTGTTGCGGGATCGATCGAGTAAATTGCCTGTCTGCAATAATTACGGTGACACCATTTTGTTGCCAAGTCGCTAAATTAGGTGGTAAATCACGTCCGGTAATTAATTCTCGTCCATCAGGAAAGATCGTAATTCGCAGTACGGGAAACTCCAGAGTTAGACATTCTACACCCGATCGAACTCGTGTCCAATTAGGTTGAAGCCAGCCTAGATCATCGATCGATAATTTCAACCTCTCCCAATGCAATTCGTAAATATCTGGAGCATCACTTCTCAAAGTCGTGAACACCGTTGCCCCATATAACAAGCCAGGATCGCTAATATCTAAATTGATAATTTGAGACTCGATCGATTCGCCACAGTACCAATACATATCCCTGATTTGCTAAAATAGTGAAGAGTTCAAGGACATCAGTGATGACAGTTACTACCGCCAAGTGGACAATCGAGGAATATCATCAATTAGTCGAAACTGGAATACTCGACGACAAAAGAGTAGAGTTATTGCAGGGGATCATTGTCGATATGCCACCAGAAGGAATGCCTCATGTCGTCTATTGCAGTGAAACAGTTGACTATCTAAAGCAACTGTTGGGGAGTAAAGCAGCAGTAAGAGAAGCGCATCCCATCACCCTCCCAAACGATTCCGAACCAGAACCAGATATCGCAGTTGTCGCCGCACCAAGTCGTCAATATTTAGCCCACCATCCCTATCCAGCCGATATCTTCTGGTTGATTGAATATTCTAGCACTACCCTCAATAAAGATCTCAACGAGAAAAAACGAGTTTATGCAGAGGCTGAAATTTTGGAATATTGGGTAGTTAATCTAAAAGCTTCAGAACTAATTATATTTCGTGATCGCGAACTAAATACCTACAAATCTGAATTCAAATTAACCACTGGCAATATCTCCCCATTATCTTTTCCAGATATTCAAATCGAAGTGGAAAAATTATTTACATAACACTGTCCACTGTTCACTGTTCACTGTTCACTGTTCACTGTCCACTACTCCCCATGCTTCCTCCTTCAATTATTCTCGACCCGCTTTTGATTCAATGGCTCCAAGAAGATATCGGGAGAGGAGATCGTAGCACCCAAGGATTGCCAAATATCGATAAAATTGCCACAGCTACCTGGATTGCCAAGGAACCAGGGATAATCGCCGCTTTGCCAGTTGCTAAACGAGTTTTTGAACTTCTTAACCCTCAAGCTAAATTTCAACTCTTAGTCGCCGAGGGGGATGCTTGTGAGCCAGGACAATCGATCTCCGAAATCACCGCTGATCTTGGTACTCTTTTAATGGGCGAACGGACGGCTTTAAATCTAGCGATGCGTCTGAGTGGTATCGCTACAGCCACGCGCAAGTATGTGGATTGTATCGCCGATTTACCCACTCAATTAGTCGATACTCGTAAAACTACTCCTGGCTTACGCTTGCTAGAAAAATACGCAACTACCGTCGGCGGCGGAGTCAATCACCGTGTCGGTTTGGATGATGCTGTAATGATCAAAGATAATCATATCGCAGCGGCAGGCGGAATTACAATCGCGATCGAGAGTATCCGTCGAATTATGCCTTATCCACTGACGATCGAAGTTGAAACCGAGTCTTTATTGCAAGTACAGGAAGCAATTGGGTGTGATGCAGATATTATCATGCTAGATAACATGCACCCAGATCTGATGCGGCAAGCAGTAGCAATGATTCGTCAAGCCAATCAACGAATTAAAATTGAAGCATCGGGAAATATTACGCTGACAACTATTCGCAAAGTTGC
>CASBPY010000208.1 GCA_949127675.1 Synechococcales cyanobacterium PMM_0072 | reverse complement strand
GGTTCTGGGAGTGCGGGAATTATCATACCCGATCGATTATTGTTGGGTATTTATCAGCCTCAATTATTTAATCCAGGGCGAGTCGCCATTGTCAGTCGCAATCAAAGTTTGACCGCCGAAATCGCTAGTGAATTGAATCAAGCCAATCTCGGTCAATCGATCGTGATCCATATTGGTAGCGATCCGCTGGTTGGCTCCTCCTGTCGGCTCTGGCTAGAATGGCTTCAATCAGACCCTCTAACCGAATCGATTGTCCTTGTCGGCGATATTTGCTGGGATTCAGAGGCTGCAACAGCGGCTTATCTCCTCCAGCAACAGGGGAAACCTGTAGTTGCCTATTTAGCCGGAATTCACGCTAGTACACCGCACCCTTTGACTGATGCAGCGATCGTTTTGAGTCATACCCTCTCGAAGCCGATTCATCATGCAGATACAATTCAACAACGGATCGAGACTTATAAGCGGGCGAAGATTCCAGTGGCGAAGAAGATTGGCCAGATTCCCCATTTGTTGAAGAAATTAGGAAGTAAGGCTTAGTAACGCACCATCATCAGGAAAATGATGCGTTAGGCTTTGCCATAACACACTCTACAAAGGATCTCCGAGGTACGGAAATCCCGAAATGCTGTAGGTCACTAGACAACTTACAATGCACATATCTATACATCACCGCGATCGACAGCCATATGACAGTGCTAGAACAAGGTAACATTACCATCCATACCGAGAATATCTTCCCGATCATCAAGAAATCTCTGTACACAGATCATGAGATTTTTCTGCGGGAATTGATTTCCAACGCGGTTGATGCCATTGGTAAATTGAAGATGGTATCCTTCGCTGGCGAATTCAGTGGCGAAATTGGCGAAGCTGCGATTAGTATTTCGATCGATAAAGAAAAGAAAACTCTATCCATTACCGATAATGGGATTGGGATGAGTGTCGATGAAGTCAAAAAATATATCAATCAAGTTGCTTTTTCGAGTGCAGAAGAGTTCATCGAAAAATACCAAAAGGATAGCGACCAACAAATTATCGGTCACTTTGGATTAGGTTTCTATTCCTCGTTCATGGTTGCCAGTTTAGTCGAAATCGACACCCTCTCCTGTCGGGATGGATCGACTCCAGTACACTGGTCTTGCGATGGTTCACCGAGTTTTGAGATTAGCGAATCCAGTCGGACAGAGCGCGGTACGACGATTACCATGACTCTGCAAGATGAGGAAGTCGAATATCTAGAACCAGCGCGAATTAAGCAATTAGTGAAAACTTATTGTGACTTTATGCCTGTGGCGATTTCTCTTGATGGGGAAGTCATTAATAAGCAGAAAGCACCCTGGAAAGAGTCACCGCAGAATTTAACCAAGGAAGACTATCTCGAATTTTATCGTTATCTCTATCCATTTGAAGAAGATCCATTGCTGTGGGTGCATCTCAATACTGATTATCCCTTCGCTTTAAATGGGATTCTATATTTCCCTAAATTACGTCCAGATTTGGATCTAACCAAAGGACAAGCTAAACTATTTTGCAATCAGGTATTTGTGAGCGATCGCTGTGATGAAGTGATTCCCAAATTTCTGCTACCATTGCGAGGGGTAATCGATAGTACTGATATTCCGTTGAATGTGTCACGAAGTGCCTTGACTAGCGATCGAACTGTCCGTCGCATCTCTGATTATATCTCCAAAAAGGTCGGTGACAGACTCAAGGAACTCTATCATGACGATCGAGCAGCCTATACAAATGGTTGGGAAGATCTCAGCACTTTTATCAAGTTTGGCTGTCTGAATGATGATAAATTCAAGAAGCAAATTGAAGATATTATTATCTACCGCACCACCTTTGTTAGCCCCGTAGTCACGCCTGAAGTTGTGGTTGAGGGCGAAGAAGACGCTTGGACACCTACCCAGCCAAGTTTGCCCTACACTACTCTAACTGAGTATTTAGAGCGCAACAAAGAGCGTCAGATCAAGGCAGCTCCAGAACCAGCCGAAGGTGAAGCAGCAAGTGAACCTACCTATGAAAAACGGGTTTTCTATGCCACAGATGAAGCTAGCCAATCTCCCTATATCCAACTGCATAAGAGTCAAGGATTGGAAGTGATGTTTCTCGATTCCTTTATCGATACCCATTTTGTCAGCTTCCTCGAACAAGAACACAGTGATGTGAAATTCTCGCGGGTAGATGCAGAATTAGATAGTAGTTTGATCAAATCTGATGATACGCCTGAAATCATCGATCCGACTACTAATAAAACCCGCAGTGAACAGATCAAGGAAATCTTCACAACGGCAATCTCTAAACCAAAAGTCACCATTCGCACCGAATCTCTCAAAGGTGATAATGCTCAATCCACTCCACCTGCGATGGTATTGTTGCCTGAATCTACCCGCCGGATGCGCGAAATGATGGCAATGATGCAACAACAAGTGGCTGAATTTCCAGAGGAGCATGTACTAGTAGTAAATACTGCTCATCCATTGATTCAGAACTTAGCAAATATTGGCGGCTCGATTATTCAAGCTGAGGGAACTTCCCCAAATCAAGATTTAGTAAATCTTGTCTGTCAGCACATCTATGATCTAGCTCTGATGGCTCAGAAAGGGATCAATGCTGATGGGATGAATACATTTGTAGAACGTTCCAATCAAGTGTTGACTAAGTTAACTGAAAGATAGATTCGATCAATCCAAATAAAATAGGGTAGGGGTAATTCATGAATTACCCCTACCCTATTTTATTGAACCCGGTTGAGATTTTTTTAGATCCTAGTGAAGGAGGGTGGGTTTTGTTTCATATCGAACAGTAACATCAACATTAGATTGCATAAACCCACCCCTACAGATCTATGGACGAATCGACGACGCATTTTGTCAACCAACCGTAGGGGCGGGTTTATGCTAACAATTGTCGTCTAACACTATCCTCTTCCAACAAAACCCGCCCTCCCCCACTATCAATTATTTAATTTAATCTTCCGCTCTGACACCTGTAAAATACTCAGGTGCATTACCCTCAATCCATTTGATGTTGCAACCAATACTCGGACGTTGATTGTGATCTACTTCTTTACCAGCCAGGAGTGATTCGATCGCGTGGCGCAGATCTTGTCCGGTTACTGGTTTACCATTAGAGGGACGACTATCATCTAATTGTCCCCGATAGGCTAAATGTCGTTGACTATCGAATAAAAAGAAATCTGGCGTACAAGCAGCCGTATAAACTTTCGCAACAGCTTGACTAGGATCGCAGCAGAGCGGGAAATTAAATCCTTCTGTGTCGGCTAGAGCTTGCAAATGCTCTGGAGCATCATCGGGATATTTTTCAATGTCGTTGGGGCTAATTCCCACTATGCCCAAACCTTGGCTAGTATAATCCTTCCCAATTTGCGCCAGTTGAGTCTGAACGTGTTTGACAAAAGGGCAATGAACCGAAATAAACATTACTAGTAATGCTGTTTTACCAGTAAATGTATCTAGGGAAATCGCTTCCCCACTGACAACATCAGTAAGATTAAAAGCTGGCGCACTTACGCCCAAAGGTAGCATTGTCGAGGCAGTTCTGACCATGAGGTTAGGCTTTAGGGATTGAATCCTAAATAATTTAATTCGATCGACTGACAAGACAGTCAATATATATAGCCTAGCTTAAATCATCGCCTTCTTATCCTAAAGCCTAATTCCTAAAGCCTAATTCCTAACACTTGCCTTCGTATAAATAGGAATCAACGATTGGAGTAATCCACCTGCCGCCTTTCCATACTCCTCAATCTCGACTAGCTGCTCAACAGCAAAAGTTATCCCTTCCTCAAGCAATGGGACGGATGGGTAATTTTTCAATACTTCCAAGATTAAATCATCGAGCTGATAGTCTCGCATCATGCTGACTGATTGGCTACTGAAGTTAAAATCAGGCTTGAGCATCAGCAACAAAATGATTTTGGCACGCAATGGATTGGCACAGCTCATCACATTTTGGCGCAATACAAAGGGATCGTACTCAGGGATGATGGGTCGATCGTCCTGAACTTGAGATCGATCGTATTGACCATCTTCACACAGATCTGGCGCGCAATAGGTTTCGTAGGCAGATTCATCTACATCGTCATAGGCATTAGATGCCTGATCAAACTGTTGGGTGGGTAGTGGCTCATAGTTACGCTGTAACGATGAGGGTACGCCCAGATCCGTTAGTTGAGTCGGCGCTGGCGCGTAGGCACGTTGAAATGCTGACGGAACAGCTCCCAGCGAGGAATTGGTAGGTTCGGGTTGAGAGATCCTCCCTGATGCCATCGGTGCTGCTTCCACTTTGGGTGAAGCTGGCTTGGATTTATTGCCATGTTCTTGATCGAACTCAGGGTATAGTTGTCCAATCGCTAAGTAAATTACTTTAGCAACAGCAATATATTGCTTGGGTTTATTAACCGTGCCAATCAAGTTCTGCAACAACGCTCTTAATAATTCCAGCGTGTTGTTTTCTCTAATTATTTGTTCAATTAAATATTGGAAATTAATTGAGTTTAAGTATTCTGTATCCTTTTCCCATCTACCAGTACATAAGCAATACAGCATTTTTTTGATGCGAACTGCTTCCTGATGTTTATCTAGGTATTTAACGACTTGCTGAAGTAAGTTCGGGTCATTAATCCTCATGAAGTTAACCAACTTTTAGCTAAATTTTAGTCAAGCGGACGCTGCTTGCGCGTTTTTGCAGTAGGAGCTGCGGTGCCAAATGCTGCGTTTTAGCAAGTTAGAGATACTCGAATAATAAATTATTCGAGCAATGTCACTTTTCCCACTCTCTCTATTGTTCCCACCAAAGCTGCGTCGCTAACTAAGCTAGATTAATTTTAGGCTTTTAGTTGGGTTACTTTAGCCAAATTACCTCGATCGATTCTGACATCCAAGGCACTATCTTCGCCACCACTGAGGGAACGGATCACTTCACCCAGTACTAATGGTTCGGAAACTCCAATGGTCGGGTGAATCACTGTGCGGGCACGAATTTTTAGTTGTTTGTCAGCCGCACCAGATCGACCATAGGAATACAAATCTGCGGCTGCTTGACGTAATGTGGCATCCAATCCGGCTTCGGTAACAGGTGCTGCTACGACAATGGTAGCTCGATCGGTACCATTGTCATAAATCAAGGAGTAATGAAGTGCCCCAGGTACATTGGAGTGGACAATTGGGAGCAAGCTCAAGGCAAATAAACCAGCCGTCAGTACGCCCATAAAGCCAGTTGCACCGACTAATCTATATTTGAATGACCATTTCAGAGCTAGTGCTAAAATCGTCACGACTGTGACGGCAATTGTGGCAATGCCTGACCATTGAAAGTATTGAGCAAATTCGGCGGTTGAAATCATTTAATTTAGTGAATAGTGAACAGCGAACAGCGAAAATGGTAGGGTGTGTTACTGCGGAGCATAACGCACCAAACATAGCAACCGCTAACTTAGGTTGTTGGGTTGTCTCCTTGCATAGTTGAGTGTGTTGGGTTTCATTCTTCAACCCAACCTACAACTCTTACTCATTTTCATTACTGATAAAATCGGCAATTTTTGCTTCTCCGGTCATTTGGAGGGCGGCTTTCATCGTGTGCCAGCCGAGGTTGGCGCATTTGATCCGCACGGGAAATTGAGCAACTCCTTTCATCACATTGAGTTTGCGCTGCTCCTGGGGAAACTCTGTTTCTCCTTTCATCATTCCCTGAAAAATCTTGACCAATTCTAGGGCTTCATCGATGGTTTTACCAGCAATTGCCCCAGCCATCAGATCGACGGAAGCCATCGCAATGGCACAACCCTCGCCTTCAAACTGGATATCGGCAATCCGTTCACCACTGGGATCTAGCTGCATTGTTAATTCGATCGTATCACCACAAGATGGGTTGTGACCTTTCTGATATCGATCGATTGGAGTGGTTTTGCCGCGATGCTTTGGTTTTTTGTAGTGTTCGAGGATGACCTGTTGATACAGATCGCGCAAATTAGTCGTATTCATAGCAATTTAGAGCAAATCGATCGATAACCAGATCTTCATTATCATCGATCGACACTCTAGTAGCTAGTTTCTCTAATTCCAGTACATAAAAAAGGAGCATAGAAGTAATCAAATAACTTCCACACTCCTCTTGTAACGCCTAAGACCTAAAGCCTAAATCCTAAAATCTCAATATATTAAGTAGGCCACCAAACGGAGACAGAATCGAATTAAATCCATCACCAACGCGCGTTAAGCTATTACGCCCAATCACAATTGTGTCGTTATTTTGCAACCGAGGATTACTATCAGGATCGATCCCTCTGGCAAAATTGAGCTTGATCATCCGTTTGGTGACAGTGCCATTGGGATTGAGCCGGATGAAGTCAACTTCATTTTTGTTGGCGCGAACATTATCAAAACCACCAGCAATCAGTAGTGCTTGATTGAGAGTTGTATTAGGCGGTACATCAATAGTGCCACCTTTACTAGCTTTGGTGGCGATCTCACCGATGACATTGATTTTAATTGTCGCAGGCGAGAAAGTCGAAGATGATATCAATTCTACATCCTGAGCATTAGCAGCTTGAGCAACTGGGACAATAATTCGATCGCCTTCTTGGATAATAATATCCTGACTACCGTCACCCTGTTGAAGCAGCTTAAATAAGTCAATGGCAATTTTTTGTTCACCAGTGCGGGTGGTCCGAATCAATTGGATTTGACGAATATTGGCAGTGGGTTTAATTCCAGATGCTGCTTGAATTGCGGTAGTAACAGTAGGTAGAGCAACAGTTCCAGCCAACTGAGTATTATTATTAGTAGTGTTACTCTCACTCTTGACTGTATAGGTACCGGGACGATTTACTTCGCCTACAACAATTACTTTTGGCGGACTGATTGCCTGTGGCCCGAGGTTGGAAGCTGCAACTAGGGCACTACTTGCATTATTAATTTCTGTTGCTGTGGGCAATAAGATTGTGTCTCCATCTTGGAGGATAATATCCTGACCGAAATCACCTGACTGCAACAGATTCATCAAGTTAATTGGCACTGTTTGGCCAGCCCCTGTTCGAGTATTACGTCGCACTCTAATCCGACTCAAGTCTGCTGATGCGGTACTACCGCCAGCGATTTTGATTGCTTCTGTCAATGTTGGTGGCGTGACCCGTCCGACGATACCACCCGCAGACGCACCGGACTCACCTCTGAGTGTATAGGTACCAGGTTTACCAACTTCACCCAAAATTGCCACTTTGACAGTAGCATCTTGATTTGCGAGGTTTGAACTAGCGAGTCTAAGTCTGTCCTCAGAGCTGACTGATTCAGAACGAGCGATGTAAATTTTATCGCCATCGCGGAGACTAATGTCTGGTGCGACATTGCCCCCTTGCAGCACATCAAACAGATTTACATATAAAACTCTACCTGTACCAGCACGGCGAATTTGGACTTGGCGTAAGTTTGCGGTTTGAGTGGTACCACCAGCTAGTTGGATTGCTTGGCTGACGCTGGGGAATTTACGATTTTCTAGAGTGAACGGGATGGTGTAGGAACCAGCACGAGTGACTTCCCCTGCAATGGCAAATTGGACAGGACGCGGAGCTAGAACACTGATCGTTACAATTGGACGTTTGACGTAGCGAGAAAAATAAGATGTTAGTAGTGCCGAGGCTTTTTGAATGGTCAATCCTTGAACGGGAATTGAACCGACAACAGGAAGGTTGATGGCACCATCACCTAGTACAAAAAATTCGCCACTGTACTCTGGAACGTTGAAAATATCGACCCGCAATCTATCACTAGGACCGAGGGTATAAGAATCGGCAAAGTTATTGTTTACAGGTGCAGCTATTCTCGCCGGAGCCTTTGGCTTCTTAGCTTTGACTGGCGTTGCAGCAATCTGAGATTTATTTGGTAGAGATTGGGCTAAGGTTTTCGGCTTACTGGTCTGAACTGGATCTGCGACACTAATTGACTGAAAATTGACGACTGTTATTACTGGCACTAAACCCAGGACTAGACCTTTATAGATGTAAGTCCGCAAACTAGCATTATTCATAAAAGATTTATATATTATTCGCGATCAGGTTAACGGTTTATAACCTAGTTTAAGGCTTAGAGCTGGGTTTTACCCTCAGTGTTTTATCGTACATTTCGAGAATTCTAAACCTAAATAATCTGATTCGTTGGCAGAGCCTCTGTAAAAGAGAATCGAGTTTTAGGCAGAATACATGATGTGAGGATATCGACTATGGATTATACCTGGTCAGTTTGCGCCAAATTACTAGTAGGTGTGATGGATGGATTGCTGATGGCAATTGCGGACGATCTGAGTTGTTAGTTACCGACGGTTCACAGTCGTTTGATGTTCCCCGAATAGCTTACACCCAATCTTGCGTCAATCGACACTAGCTCTACTTATCATTCCCCAATTACTCGATAAATATCGCTACCGACTGACTGAATTTAATCAAGCTATTTGTGATCTCAATCATCAGTGTGAAGTGATGTCATGGTGACGATCGGCTTTGAGCAAAGACGATCGGGAAGTGTTAACTTAGTAAGTGGGCGAGTTATGGAAAAAAGTTAATGTTGCCAACTACAAAAAAAGTCGTCGTTGGACTCTCTGGTGGGGTAGACAGTTCTGTTGCCGCTGCCATTTTGTGCGAACAAGGTTATGATGTGCTGGGTTTGACCCTGTGGTTGATGCGGGGCAAAGGTCAGTGCTGCTCGGAAGGGATGGTTGATGCTGCAAAAATTTGTGAGCAGTTGGGGATTACCCACGAGATTGTCGATAGTCGCGATACTTTCGAGCAATACATTATTGATTATTTAGTGGCGGGTTATGAAGCGGGGATTACCCCATTGCCCTGTTCTCAGTGCAACAAGGCTGTGAAGTTTGGGCCGATGGTCAAGTACGCCAAAGAAGTATTAGGGGCTGACTATATTGCGACTGGGCACTATGGCCGAATTACCTATGATGATAATTTACAGCGATATCAATTGCGACGGGCGATCGATCTAAACAAAGATCAAACCTATTTTCTTTACGATCTAGAGCAAGATATTTTGGCAGCAACACTTTTCCCGTTAGGTGATACGCTCAAAACTCAAACCAGAGAAATTGCCGCTGGATTGAATTTATCCACTGCTGATAAACCAGAAAGTCAAGATCTCTGTCTAGTTGAAAAGCATGGTTCGATGAAAACTTTTCTCGACCAATATATTAGTGAACGCCCAGGCGAAATCGTCAATACTCAAGGCGCAGTATTGGGTCAACATCTAGGTATCCACCATTATACGATCGGTCAACGGCGGGGCATTGGCATCGCGGCAGCCGAACCGCTGTATGTAGTTGCCCTACATGCCGGCAAAAATCAGGTAGTCGTCGGCTCGCGCGAGGAAACTCACGGATCTGAATGTACAGTCGATCGAGTTAATTGGGTATCTATTCCTCAACCAACTACCCCGATTCGGGCAGAGGTACAGGTTCGCTATAGATCGGAAGCTGTACCTGTGAGCGTGATTCCGCTGGAAGGAAACAAGATTAGATTAGTCTTCGACGAGCCTCAATTTGGGATTACGCCGGGTCAAGCAGCGGTATGGTATGACGGGGATATTGTATTGGGTGGTGGCATTATCGATCCGATCGTTTAGTCATCAAGATTTGTATGTACACCAGTTGCAATATCTTTATAGGCGAAAAACCCGACTTTTCAAGAAGTCGGGTTTTTAGATGAGGTAATATCCTCATTTCCTAGAATGATTTAACCTTCATAAAAATTGTTTGCAGAAGTGATTATTTTGTATTGACAGTTTCAGCAGACTATTAGTTAAGATCGTCGAGCAAAATATCCTAAAATCGACAAATAGAGTCTGGCTTTATGGGATATTTCTTTTCACTAAGATAGAGTTCAGCTTGGCGCAAATACTCGATCCGCCTGATTTAGCTTGTTGGCATAACTGGGATAACAAATACTCAAACTACTAATGGTGGCGATCATTAACAAGGACAACGATTTAAGTTTCATTTTAGGATGTTAATTACAGTTCAATATTAATTATATAGATGGTTACTTACTAGCTTCAGCTTCGATCAATCTAATTCCAGATAAGATCTATCTATTTGCCAAAATTATTCGCAGAACACCATCTTGATTGTACTGAGCGTCGATTAGGGATTATGGGCACCTCAAAACAATCTTAGATCGGAAATACATATGATGTTAAGAGAGCCTTCAATCGAACAATTGAAGGCATGAACTTTTAGAGACTAATTTATAATTACATCTCAAATATGCTATGTATTAATGTTAGAAGACACATTTCGCTGTGCTAACTGGACAGACTTTAGCAACAATTGGATTTTCACTAAGGTAGAGTGTGGTCAAATTAGTCAACCCAGCTAATGGCTTGATATCACCGATTTGATTTGTATAAAGGCGGAGGCTGGTCAATTTAGTCAACCCAGCTAATGGCTTGATATCACTGATTTGATTTGTACCAAGGTCGAGGAGGGTCAATTTAGTCAACCCAGCTAATGGCTTGATATCACTGATTTGATTTTCACCAAGGT
>CASBPY010000207.1 GCA_949127675.1 Synechococcales cyanobacterium PMM_0072 | reverse complement strand
CTAGATAACATGCACCCAGATCTGATGCGGCAAGCAGTAGCAATGATTCGTCAAGCCAATCAACGAATTAAAATTGAAGCATCGGGAAATATTACGCTGACAACTATTCGCAAAGTTGCGGAAACTGGTGTTGACTATATCTCCACCAGCGCGCCAATTACTCGATCTCACTGGCTAGATTTAAGTATGCGGATTAAGGCTTCGTAAGTAAGTCGATATCGTCTAAAAATGAGATTTTTAAAGAAATAGAAATACGAATAGACCACTTATTGACCCTGCATCTTCAAAACGACTGCGAATGTCCGCAATAAGATTTTGAAATCCAACCACGGCGACCAGTGTTTGAGATAGTAGAGGTCGTATTGGAGCTTGATTAGGGCATCTTGGGTGGTACTCCCATAGCCATAATTGATTTGCGCCCAGCCAGTAAGTCCAGGTTTAGCTGCTAGCCGTGTCCGATAAAAAGGAATTTGTTTTTGGAGTTTTTCGATAAATTCATAACGTTCGGGGCGTGGCCCGACCATACTCATTTCTCCTCGCAACACATTCAGTACCTGAGGTAACTCATCTAACCGAGTCTTGCGAATGAAATTACCGACTTTCGTAATCCGAGCATCGCCTTTAACTGCCCACTGGGCTTGACCATTCTGTTCCGCATTTTCCACCATCGAGCGGAACTTGTACACAGTAAAAGCGACTCCATGCTGTCCGACTCGTTCTTGTTTGTAAAATATCGCACCTGGGCTATCTAATTTGATGGCAATGGCGACAAAGGGCAATACTACCGCAAAGATCGAGCCAATAATTAGTCCACAAATTAAATCTAGACATCTTTTACCAACCCGATTGAATGTTTCAAATGGATTCTTGCGGAACGGCAAGGCTGAATACCACTGGCTACCAATGTGCTCGACAGCCACCTTGCCCAGCAGTTTTTCATAGAGTACGGGCATGGGTGTAATTGCTACACCACGCTCATGAAAATCACTCAACATTTGGAGCAAATCTTCATCAATTGGGTTGCTGACTGCCAGCACAATTTCATTGATGCCATTTTGCTCAACTTCCAGCAACATATCCTGACGACCACCCAAAACTTGGACATCTTGATAAGTTTTACCATGAAGTTTTTTGTCGTCATCGATAAACCCAACCGCTTGATAATGGGGATTATGTTGAAAAGCTTCCACCATAATCTCACCCGTCACTCCAGCTCCAAAAATCAGGGTGCGTTGACTGGCATGACCCTCACCCAGAAAAACTGTATAGACTGTCCGCCAAATCGATAGCAAAATGCTAATGGCTACAATTGCTAGTGCTGGCGCAAAGCGAAGCGAGAAGGATGATTCACTCCAGGGGAAGGGGGCGGTTACAAAGTAATAAATTGCATAAAATATCACCGCAATCACCCCACCCAGAACAATCCGTTGGATAGTTTGCTTCAACTTAACGGCGATTCGCAGATCATACAGATCATTAACAAACATCCAGATGAGCCAGCCCAGTCCCATAGACACAATCCACAATGAATGGTAACTAAAATCCCATTCAAATGTTCGATTTTCATTATCTGCCCAGTACCAAATCGAGCCGATAATTCCAGTGATGATCAGTAGGACATCAGCCAGAGACAGCAGTAATTTGCGCTCTGAGAACTCCCATGAAGGCTTTTTGCTGGGGATCATTTGGGGAAACATTGGTAGGGTCATATAACAAACAAAATAAAGTGACTTTTAGTTTTTTTAATAGGTACATTTATCAGGACTATAATAACACTACCCTTAATAAGCTCTTATTTCTATACTTTACCTTGGATAAAGGCGAGCTTTTCGATATAAATTTTACCTGGTATAAATTCCGCCTGCCCAACTCATAAACTGTATCAATTTTCATAATACTTGTACTCAGCTAATCTGCTTGTTGTTCTTCTCGTGATCTGCTCCTGAGATGTTACTGTCATACCGATCGATTCACTACGCTGATATTTTCTAAGGTCGGATCGCTACAGCCTACAAGTTCACCACCAAGATCGAGAATCTGTTTTAAGTAACATAGAGCTTCAACAGTGATGATTTCACCAGGTAGTAAAACCGGAATTCCAGGTGGATAAGGGCAAATTGATTCTGCACAAATACGACCAATTGCCTGATGAGCTGAAACACTAATTTGCGGAGATCGATCTGCTTGGCGAGGGGTAATTGCCATCTCAGGTAAAACTCGGTCTTGTAGATCGAGCAATCCTAAATTAAGCGGCATAGCTTCAGCATATTTTGTAGCTAGTTGGGTCAATCCCCAGATCAATCGATCGATATCATCGCGTCTATTTCCTAAGCTGATAATAAAGGTCAAATGGCGCATTGATGGTAATTCTGCGACAATCCCAAATTCCGAGGTTAAGATTTCATCAGCAGCAAATCCAGTTAAATTTAGCTCTGTGACAGTGACAGTTAGTCGAGTTGGATCGAAATATTTACAACCAGGGATGGTAGAATCTAATTCAACTACAGATAAGCGATCGATTTGAGCAATTTTTACTCTAGCGATTCTGGCTAACTCGATCGTTTCAGCCATTAAATTTTGACCATTTAAGGCCATTTGTTGCCGAGCAGCATCGAGGGAAGCCAATAATAAATAACTAGGGCTAGTTGACTGGAGTAATCGCAGCGATCGACTGACAGCCTCGACATCAATTAGACTACTATTGACATGTAGCATCGCTGATTGAGTCAGGGATCCCAATAATTTATGGATCGATTGCACTGTTAAGTCTGCACCTATTGTCAAGGCAGCAGGAGGTAAGTCTGGATGAAAGCCAAAATGTGCTCCATGAGCCTCATCTACTAACAGCGGAATGTGATAACTATGGACGATTTCGGCAATAGCCGCTAGATCGCCACAGACACCGTAATAAGTGGGATAGACGACCATTACGACTTTAGCGTCTGGATGCTGCTCCAATGCAAGTTTTACCGCTTCAGGAGTAATGCTGTGGGCGATATCGAGCTGCCGATCGTATTCTGGATTGATGAAAATTGGTACCGCGCCAGCATGAATAATGCCAGCGATGGCCGAAGAATGAATATTGCGAGGCAAAATAATCTTTTCCCCTTCCCCACAGGTAGCCAAGATTGCCGCCATTACCCCAGTCGTCGAGCCATTGACCAGAAACCATGTCTGCTGTGCGCCAAATACCTCTGCGGCGAGAATTTGGGCTTGATCGATGATTCCGGTTGGTGCCTGGAGATTATCCAATCCTGGCAATTCTGGTAAATCCCAGCCAAACACAGCCTTACCCCATTTCGCGGTAAGAATGGGATTCATCCCGACACCTCTCTTATGTCCTGGGGTATAAAAAGGTGCGTGGGACTTATCTACCCACTCCTGAAGTGTGTCGATAATCGGGGTCTGAAATTGATTTAAACTATTCACACTTCGGCTCCGCTCAGTACAAGCCATCCACCATCCACTAATTTATCGCTGATGTTGACCGAATTGGATCTCATACACTTCGTCTTCTTTTTCGCTGACAATCTTCAGATTCGATCGAGGATAAGCAACACAGAGTAAGGTGTAACCTTGCGCCTGCAATTCGGTACTTACGCCCATCCCCTCACCCTGTTCGACTTCCCCTTCTAGTACTTGAGCCGCACAAGTAGTGCAAACTCCAGAACTACAGGAAGTTGGCAGGTAAAGTCCAGCCGCACCAGCCGCACGGAGGATTGTTTTATCTTCAGGTGCTTCGATCGTGTAAGTTTCGCCCTGGTGCAGGATCTCAACCGTATAAATTTTCGTCATAATTTATGATTATCTGGAGAGCGTGTCAAAATATTTGAGGAGATCCTCTCCACTCTAGCAAGTTCTGGTACTCGTAAATCATGTCTCAAAATCAGATCCAGATTCCTTCTACCTATCAAAAACATCGACTGAAATCGTTGTTCAGGTTTAGTCGCAATGCTAGCTTAGGAGGATTGTTGGCAATATTTAGCGGTGGTTATTTGCTTGTTGGTAGTAATGTCAATGCCGCAATTTTTGATCGATCTGGTCGCAAACTACCCGATCGAGATGTCAATTCCGATCGGGTAAACTGGCAAATGCTATCTACCGCCGGAGGTCGCAAATATAATGGCATTGGTCTGATTGATGTTGGATATGGCTTCTGTACCGGATTTCTGTTCTCGACGGGGACTGATCCGACGGCTCCAGCGTATGTGTTGACGAATGGGCACTGTCAAGGCAGTGTGAGTAAATTGCCTGGTAATCATGAAATAATTGTTAATCGATCGAGCAATACTAAATTTATAGTCAACTACTTCCATGACTTTAAACCTGATCGACTCACTATTCCCGTCAAACGGTTAGTCTATGGCACAATGAAAAATAATGATATTGCCATCCTCGAACTCACCAAAAACCAGCAAGCATTGGCTAAAGCAGGGATTGTACCCCTGCAAATTGCCACCAAGCCCCCAGCTCTAAACGAACCTTTGATCGTTGTCGGAGTGCCCTCGGAAGGGATCAAAAACGAACTAAACTTTCTCCATGCAACTACCTGCAAAACTGGGGAATTAGCCAGCGTCAAAGAAGATATTTATCACTGGAAAAGATCGATCCGTCACCGTTGCAGCATTATTGGTGGGATGTCTGGCTCCCCAATGATTTCACTCAAGACAAATCGAGTCGTTGGAATTATTAATACAGGTGTAAATGATAATGCCGAAAAACAACCTCAATGTAGCCTCAATCGTCCCTGCGAAGTGAGCAAAAATGGCTCGATCCAGACCTTTCCTCAAGAAAACTACGGTCAACTAGTCGATCGAATTCCGAGTTGTTTCGATCGACGCGGCATCTTCAATCTCGCCCAGTCTACTTGCCAGTTAGAACGCCCTCAGCCAGCATATTCTCCCAAAAGACTAATACCTAAACCCTAAGCTATGCTATTGTCATAAGTAGGCTCGTATGTAACAATGGGAGTTTTGGGTTAAGTATTAAGCACTAAGGAAATTTATGTCCCGATATCGCGGACCGAGACTGAGAATTACACGTCGTTTGGGATCCTTACCAGGATTAACTCGTAAAGAGCCACGTCGTGCATATCCACCAGGTCAACACGGTCAAAACCGGAAAAAGCGTTCTGAATACGCCATCCGCCTCGAAGAAAAGCAAAAATTGCGGATGAACTACGGTATTACCGAGAAGCAGATGCTCCGCTACATGCGGAAAGCAAGACGTGCTACTGGTTCTACTGGATTAGTTTTATTACAATTACTCGAAATGCGGTTGGACAACACTGTCTTCCGTCTCGCTATGGGTCCCACGATTCCAGGCGCACGTCAGCTAGTCAACCACGGACACGTCACCGTCAACGGACGTGTTGTGGATATCGCTAGTTATCAATGTCGTCCTGGTGACGTAATTGGTGTTCGCAATCGTGAAGGTTCCAAGAAATTGGTAGAAGCAAATCTCCAATATCCTGGATTGGCTAACACTCCCAACCATTTGGATTTCGACAAAGCTACGCTAACTGGTAAAGTTACTGGCGTAATCGAACGCGAATGGGTAGCTCTCCAAGTCAATGAGCTACTGATTGTCGAGTTCTACTCTCGCCAAGCTTAAAGATTTTGGATTTTGGATGGCGGCTGCATCCAAAATCTATTCTTTCTGGTCTAGCTGTAGGTTGGGTTGAAGAATGAAACCCAACGAACTCAACCAAAGTTTATTTCTGAATTTATCCGCCAATTTGAGACATGGTGCGGTGATAAGATCCGGTAGTGCCAGATTCTCGACCCTTATAGTTAATTTCTGGTTTGAGATTGAGTAAGTCCTGAACTTGAGATCGCAATTCCTCAGTAGACACACTATTTCGCAACGCAGTTCTAAGATCTAGTTGTCCAGTTTCATTGAGCAAACAGGGACGCAACCAACCATCCGCCGACAACCGCATTCGATTGCATCTGTCGCAAAAGCATTCAGACATTTGACTAATAAATCCCAGAGTGCCTTTTGCACCTGGAATTGTGAATACGTCAGCGGGGCCATTTCCCTGCACCTGCGCCGCTGTTAGCCCCCATTTTTCGCGAATTTGTTGGCGAATTGATTCAGATGAGATCCAACCTCGATCGCTAAACAACTGATCGTTACCAATTGGCATAAACTCAATAAAGCGAACATGCCACTCTTTGTCGATACTCAGAGCCGCTAAATCCAATACCTCAGTATCATTTACCCCTGGAATCACCACCACGTTCAACTTGAGCGGTGTAAATCCGGCTCGATCGGCTGCCAAAATCCCCTCCCATACCTGTTGCCAGCGAGATCTACCTACATTCCCGACAATGCGATCGAAGGTAGCTTCAACGAGGGAATCAAGGCTGATATTCACCCGTCGCAATCCAGCTTGATATAAGTCTTCAGCCATCCCTGCGAGCAGAAAAGCATTAGTAGTTAGGGATAAGTCTTGAGTTTCAGGTAAACTGGCGATCGATCTGACGATCTCGACAATCCCCTTTCGTAACAACGGTTCGCCCCCTGTCAGCCGAAAACAGTTAAAACCAACCGGAATAAATACTTCTCGAACTAGCGTCAACAGCTCGTCATCAGTCAAAAGTTGCTGACGATGAAGATACTCTAATTCCTCACCCGCTGGCATACAATATTGACACCGAAAGTTGCAGCGATCGATCAGACTAATTCGTAAGTAATTTACCTGGTTCATCCTTCCATTTTGCCTGATTTAGCTTTCAAATACTATTATTTTTCAGCAGCTATTAATGTTAGCTCGATCGCATTCCCATCAGGATCTTGAGTGAACAGTGCTGCTCGACCAGAATTGCTCATTTTTACCACGCAATTAGCAGCAAGTAATTGTTGCTTGGCTACTTCTAGATCGCGAATTCCCAGGGCTATGTGTGGATGACGAGTTGATTTGTTTAGATCGATTACTGGAGGCTGATAATCGAGATCCTCAATCAGGTGGATTTGGAGATCGTCAAGTTGATACCAAATTCCAGGATATTTGAGATCGCGATCGACTTTTTTTAATCCCAGAATATTACTATAAAACTCGATCGATCTATTCAGATTCGACACTACTACCGCAACATGGAGACAATTAGTAACTTTAATCATTGAATGGTGAATGGTGAATGGCTTGTACTGAGCGGAGCCGAAGTGTGGCTACTTTAAATCAAACAGTAAAATCTCACCACTACTCGAACTAGATAGCTGTAGATCGGCATCACCAGCATAGGCAATCGCATCCCCCGCCCTCAGAACTCGATCGTTAATTGTTACTTCACCTTGAGCCACATGCAGCCATACAGAGCGATTGGGTGGTACTTGATAGGATATCCTGTCATCACCAGTTAGAAGGCTGATGTACAGATTAACATCTTGATGAATAGTCACAGCACCATCTCGCCCATCCCGCGCCGCAACTAGCCGCAATTTACCCTGCTTATCTCCAGCCGGAAAAGCTTTCTGTTCGTAACTAGGAGTTAAACCGATAGTATCGGGGATAATCCAAATTTGGAGCAGATGCACTGATTCACTCGGAGAATTGTTAAATTCACTGTGAGTAATGCCTGTACCCGCAGTCATGCGTTGGACTTCACCAGGATAAATTACTGCCCCAGTCCCCAAGCTATCTTGATGTTCGAGCGCACCGGAAAGTACATAAGTAATGATTTCCATATTCTGATGTCCGTGAGTACCAAATCCACTCGCCGGAGCGATCACATCATCATTAATTACTCTCAGACTCTTAAATTGGATCCAATTGGGATCTTGATAGTTACCAAACGAAAAAGTATGATAACTATTTAACCAATCAATTTGAACGTGTCCACGATCGCTAGATTTACGCACGATCGGCATTACAGTTTGATTCATATATTTATTAAATGTTAAATATCAATTATTAATTATCAATTATTAATTATTAATTATTAATTAATTACCAAGCCTTTAGTAGCCAACCAATCTTTGTTAAAGATACGAGATTGATACCTGGCTCCACCATCACATAAGATCGTCACAATTGTATGTCCTGGTCCCATTTGCTGGGCAAGTCTTACAGCCGCTGCGACATTGATTCCGACGGAACCACCCATGAATAGTCCATCTTTTCGCAAGAGTTGATAGACAACATCAATACATTCTTGATCGGGAATTTGGAGTGCATCATCGATCGGGACACCTTCCATATTACCAGTGACGCGACTATTACCAATTCCTTCGGTAATCGAACTCCCTTCCATGTGAATTTCACCAGTTTTCACATAACTATATAATCCGCTACCCATCGGATCTGCCAGCACAGTTTTAATCTGGGGATTCTGTTCTTTGAGAAATAAAGCTACCCCAGCAAAAGTGCCGCCTGTACCAGTCGAAGCTACCCAGCCGTCGATCTTACCATCCGTCTGCGCCCACATTTCGGGGCCAGTAGTTTCATAATGAGCCAATCTATTTGCGAGATTTTCAAACTGATTTGCCCAGATCGCATTTTCCATTTCTGCCGCCACTCGCCCTGACAATTTCACATAATTATTCGGATCTTTGTAGGGTACAGCAGGCACTGTGCGAACTTCTGCGCCGAGGGTGCGGAGTGCTTCAATTTTTTCGGCTGATTGAGTTTCAGGGATGATAATCAGGCATTTGTAGCCTTTGGCATTGCAGATATGCGCCAAGCCAATGCCAGTATTGCCAGCAGTACCTTCAACGACGGTGCCGCCTGGTTTGAGTGTGCCGTCCCGCTCGGCAGCTTCGATGATGTATAGTGCAGCACGATCTTTGACGGAACCACCAGGATTGAGAAATTCTGCCTTACCCAGTATCTCGCAGCCAGTCTGATCACTAAAACTATTGAGCCGGATTAATGGTGTATTGCCAATTGCCTCGATAAAGCCGCGTTTAATATCCATTTTAATAATTAATTTATAAATCTCGATCGAGTAAGATCGGATCGATACTAGCTACTTTCTCTTATTTTACATGAACATTCGGATTGGTAATGGTTACGACATTCATCGGCTGGTGGCAGATCGTCCGCTAATTCTAGGCGGAGTGAGGATCGAACACGAGTTGGGATTATTGGGACACAGCGATGCCGATGTGCTGACTCATGCAATTATGGATGCAATGCTGGGGGCATTGAGCTTGGGGGATATTGGGCTGTATTTCCCCCCCACTGATCAGAAATGGGCGGGTGCTGATAGTATCGAGCTATTAAAACAAGTTAATCAATTAATTCTCGATCGCGGTTGGCAAATTGGCAATCTCGATACAGTAGTGGTTGCCGAACGCCCAAAACTCAAGCCCCATATTCAGGCCATGCGCGATCGATTAGCCCAGGCATTACAATTAGATCCAGAGCAAATCGGTGTCAAAGCCACTACCAACGAAAAATTAGATGCGACAGGTAGAGAAGAAGGCATTTGTGCTTATGCAGTCGTTTTGTTAACTAGACTCTAAACATCTATGCCCTAAATTAGTCCCATTCAGAAGTTAATCGATCTTCAGATTCACGGATCTGCTGTTGAAGATTTTGCCAATCGACTGATCCAATTAACTTGTCAATCAATAATTTACCATCATGCAGATACAATAATCGATCGCTAAATTGAGCGGCTAATTCTAACTGATGATTAATCACGATTATGCCAATTTGTTGCGATCGACCGATAGTATTAATGGTAGTTAGAATTCGCTCTGCTGTAGTAGAATCTAGACTAGCGATCGGCTCATCCAATAGTAAAACTTGCGGTTGAGTAATTATACCTCTAGCGATCGAGACTATTTGGTTTTGTCCGACTGACAACTGTGATTGGTTGCGATCGAACCAATCAGTTGGAATCTCAAATTGTTCGGTAACAGTGAGGATGCGCTGCTTTATTTCTGCCACACCTAGTGACTGCAACTGCAATGGATAAGCCAAAGCTTCTCGCACACTCATGCCTAATAGTTGCGGCTGCTGACTAACGAGCATTACTTGCTGTCTCAGGGCTACAGGGGCGATCGATCGATAGTCCGCTCCATTTAGTACGATCTGTCCGCTTGTCGGCTCACTCAGGCGATTTAGCAACCGCAGCAGGGTACTTTTACCTGCACCTGTAATTCCAGTCAAAGTGATACATTCACCCGCCGCTAGACTAAACGAAATATCAGTTAGTAATGGGCGAGTAAAATTCGGTGGGGTATAATCGATCGACTTAAGTTGAAGTAGCAATTAGGAATTGGTGAATGGTGAATGGTGGATGGTGAACTCCTACTCCGCCTCAACTTCACCTTTGAATACTAGCTCCGCAGGGCCAGTCATGTAGACGCGATTGTCAGCCAGTGACCAATGAATTTGGAGACAGCCACCTGGTAATTCTACCGTGCAAGATCGATCAGATTTGCCAGTTAATACTCCGGCTACAACTGTTGCACAGGCACCTGTACCGCAGGCGAGGGTAATTCCGGCACCACGTTCCCAGACTCGCATTCTCAGATAGTCAGGCCGGATAACTTGGACGAATTCAGTGTTAGTACGTTGGGGGAAAGCGGGATGATGCTCAAATTTGGGGCCGATCGATTCTAGCTCGATCGCGTTGGCATCCTCTACAAACGTCATACAATGAGGATTGCCCATGCTGACACAGGTAACGCTCCAAGTTCTGCCATCAACTTCGATCGATTGGTTCACGACTCGCTCCTCGATCATCCCCAAACTAGTCGGAATTTCGGTGGCTGATAACCGTGGTTCACCCATATCCACCTGAACATCACCTTCGATCATCACCTCTGGTGTAATTATCCCTGCCAGGGTATGAATCTGATAAGTAACTTCGGTATCAACTTTACCTTCTAATTCAGCAATAAATTTTGCCATGCAGCGAATCCCATTCCCACACATTTCTGGCTCCGAACCATCGGAATTGAATATCCGCATGGTATAGTCAGCCCCGCTCTGTCCAGGCAACACAAAAATTATCCCATCAGCACCAATGCCAAAATGTCGATCGCACCAAATAACCGCCTCTTCTGGCTCGATAATCGGAGTATCACTGTGACGATTATCAATCAAAATGAAATCGTTACCTAAGCCTTGATATTTGCTAAATGAGATCGACATAAGTTAGGGAAGAGGGAATGATCTAGAACTGATAGCGAATCTTGGCATTGAGATAATTATCACTAAAATTATCTTTGCCAACGATCGTCTCATATCCCAGATTAACAGAATAAATTAATCTTCTTAACCAAATTGCTTTTTGGCTAAATCGTAAATTTCAACAGTAATTTCGTTGACACCCTGTTCTTGGGCAAATTTTTCGATTTTCTTGCGAGCAGCAGGACGCACGAAAAAGGGTATTTCTTTGAGCTTGGCTTCAGCTTCAGCCGTCCAAGCGGTATTATTACTCACGGCGATTTCTTCTGTCTAGAGTAGGGAGTGGATTGTTGTTAGGACTAGGCGGGAGGTATAGTTGCTTGGACTTGAAACCCAGTCTCGTCTCAGCTTGCTGGATACACCACCAACGATAGCCGAGGGAGACTCCTGACGTGAGCAAGCCCAAGATCATCAATGTCCCCACCTGATTTACGCCACCGAGGACGGCATCAACGGCACCAACAACGATCAGAAAGCTAGAGATACGTTCTTTGCGGTAGAGTCGTTTCAACACAGGTGGGAAAATTGCGTTCATTTAGGGGGATTGAAACTAGGATTGGTGGATGGAGACACAAGGCGATGGATCGATAGATCTCATTTTACCGTTTTAGTCTGGGGAATTGATTGACTCCCGCCTAACAATTAGCCAATAGTCGCAAGTAGCTCTACTAATTGTGCCCAAAGCTGGCACTAATAATCGCAAATATCGCTTGGCAGTTTCGATCAATATCCTAGTTAAAGTGGATGCCTGCTAATGCAAACGGACTTTGCCCAGTCAGAAATTCAATAATTACCAAGGCAGCAAAGCCAATCATTGCGGCTCTACCATTTAACTGCTCTGCAAACCGATTAAAGCCAAATCTAGTCACGACTAATTTGGGTTGGACGGTAGGTTGTTTTGCCATGATGGAGAATATTGAGATTTGTAAAGCTGTTCTATCTTCATTTTAGATCTGTTTGGCTCGATCGGCTAGAGTCGATCCTAATACTTTGGCAAACTAGCATCCACCTGATAGCTGTAAGCATCAATGCCACCAATGATGTTACTGACTTGAGTGAAACCCTGAGCGATCAACCATTGACACATTTGAGCCGATCGAATGCCATGATGACACAATACGAATGTTTCCAGATCCTTATCCAATCTAGTATAAATCTCTGATGACCATTGATCGTGTTCGCTCAAGGGCAAATGAATAAATTTAGGTAACGCGACAAGTTCCAATTCTCGCTGTTCGCGGACATCGATAAATTGATATTGTCGATCAATAGCGGCAAGTTTAGTAGCTAATTCAGTAACGGTAATTTCAGTAAAGCTCATTAGTTTAGAAGTATAAGAAAATGTAGATAAATATTTATTTCTTCGGTTGTGTAGCTGGAGTATATAGATAGCTTGGTGGTTGACTATCATTAGCCCCTGGTGAACGAGCTAAAATACATGAAAATGTACTCCCTTCACCGACAACACTCTCCACCCACAGATGTCCACCATGTTGCTCGACAATACTCCGACAAATTGCTAAACCCAAGCCAGTTCCTTCACCACTACGAGCATCGGAAGCATCTACTTGCTGAAACCTTTCAAAGATCATTGCCAATTTATCCGATGGAATTCCCCGTCCACAATCACGAACTTGAAATAACATTTGACCAGCTTGTTTGCTAGCTGTAAACCAAATCGTACTACCTCTGGGTGAAAACTTAATTGCATTACTTATTAGATTAGTAAAAGTTTGGATCATTCGATCGATATCTACCCACACATTCCCACCCGAATCGCTGACACTGAGTTTGATTCCGGCACTATCTGCCAATGGTTCGATCGCATCAACTACTTTTGCCATCAACTCCGATACCTCACAGACAGACTTAACCATTTGGACGGTACCACTTTCGATCCGTTCAATATCAAGAATATCATTTACCAGTCGCATCAATCGATCAGTACTATCTACTGCGATCGTTAATAGTCGTTTTTCTTTCTCTGGATCTTGAATTAATAAACCACTATCCAATAGCTTGAGTGAACCGTAAATCGATGTTAATGGCGTTCGCAGCTCATGGCTGACAACAGCAATAAACTCATTTTTCATTTTTTCGACTTGATTGCGATGAGTCACATCTAATGCCAATGAAAAAACTGATTCCATTTGACCATCATCATCTAGAAAAACCGAATTGTACCACTCGCAATTGACAATTGTGCCATCCTGACAATAGTTACGATTAATCATGATATTACTAGTTTCAGTTCCAGTGACAAATAGATTCATCACTTGACTAATTCGTTCGGCATCTTCCTCTACCACAAACTTCCACTCTCCGAGTCGCTTTCCTAATACTTGTGATGATGACCAGCCAAAAATTCTTTCTGCTGTTGCCGACCATCTAATTGCTCGAAAATCTCGATCCCATTCGATTGCTGCTAGGGGTGAGTTTTCAAAGTGAAAATTTACCTTTTGGAGCGCGTCACGCAAGCTATCTTGTGTTTGCTGTAAATCGCGAGTACGCTCAATCACCCGCTGTTCTAGTTCACTTTTGGCTTGACGTAGAGCAGCTTCTGTCCGTTCACGCTCGATCGCATATCGAATCGATCTCAGCAATAAATTACTATCAACTTGCCCTTTGACTAAGTAATCTTGTGCGCCTTGTTGCATTGCTAAAATTGCTAAATTTTGGTCATCTAGCCCTGTTAAAACGATAATCGGAGTATTGGATGATTGATCGCGCAGATTCTGAAAAGACGCAATGCCTTGACTATCGGGTAGGGATAGATCGAGCAGAATGATATCAAATGGGGGTGTGTGGGGCGTTGTTAGCGAAAATTGTTCGATTGCTGCGGCTAAGGTCATTACAGGGGTAATCT
>CASBPY010000206.1 GCA_949127675.1 Synechococcales cyanobacterium PMM_0072 | reverse complement strand
GTGCGGTATCCTGTAAGTACAGCAATTCTAGTTATTTCTGGGAGTAAGATTGAAGATGAGTTCGCAAAGTTCAGCGACAGCAGCAGATCGGTTTTTTGGGGGTTTGGCTTACTTACTCCCGATCGCTGATGTATACTTTTTTGGTGTGTTCGTTTTTGAACAATTTCCGATCCTGCGGGAACTATACACACCATTGTTACCATTAGTAGCGATTAACAATGGCTTTGGTGGATTCATTTTATTTTTAGGGCTATACATCGGTGTTGCAATCAATCCTCGGATTAGTCGGTTTATCCGATTTAATGTGATCCAAGCGATTTTGATTGGGATTTTGATCTCCCTGTGTCAACTCCTATTGCAGTATGTATTCCTAAAAATACCTGGCATCGAAGTATTGACTCAAGTATTGATGAATACAGTCTTCTTTGGCACACTAGCAATGTCTGGCTATGGGATTGGGATGTCAGCAGTGGGCAAGTATACGGAAATTCCCCAGTTATCCGACACTGCTCAGATGCAAGCCGATCGATATTAAAATTATTTGACTCGATCGGTCTCGATCTGTCATAATAAGGGGCTGTCTATAACTACGCTCGGATCGGGTCATATATCTACAAATGTCTAGTGCATCAGCATCGAGACTACCCGTACGGCATTTCACATCATTAAATCTATGACTTACGCAATTATTGAGACTGGTGGCAAGCAGATGCGAGTCGAGCCAGGTCGCTTCTATGATATCGAATTGTTACCTGGGGAAGCTGATAGCACCGTCTCGATCGATAAAGTATTCTTACTCGAAAATGACGGCACCATCCAAATCGGTCAACCATTAGTCGCTGGTGTCACCGTTCAAGGCACAATCATGCGTCACTATCGTGCTCGCAAGATCATCGTCTACAAAATGCAGCCTAAAAAGAAAACCCGTAAAAAACGTGGGCACCGTCAAGAAGTGACTCGCTTGATGATTGATTCGATCAGCGTCAATGGCGCAGTTATTGCTACTGCTGAAGCGGTCGCCGTTGCTGTATAGCATCTCAGTAAGAGCCAGCGATTGAAATCGCTGCTCATACTGCAAAGTCCGCCTACGCGGACTGAATCTATATAGTCCGCGTAGGCGGACTTTGTAACCCGAGGATCGGTTTCCAACCGCATCGGTCATAACTAGAGAAATAGCACAATAATTTTAGTAATCCGAGGTAATTATGGCTTCTAAGAAGGGTACAGGTAGTACTAGAAACGGCAGAGACTCAAACGCCCAGAGATTGGGTGTCAAAAAATACGGTGGCGAAATCGTCCGCGCTGGTAACATCATCGTGCGTCAACGGGGATCTTCTTTCCATGTTGGTAATAACGTTGGACAGGGCAAAGATTACACCATCTATGCTCTAGTTGATGGCGTTGTTACTTTTGAACGTAGAGGCAAAAACGGCAAGAAGATCAGCGTTTATCCTGTGCCAGTTGCAGCATAAATATTAATCTTTGATTAAGTACAAAATAGGGATATGCCTGCGGGTATATCCCTATTTTGTTTTAGGTCAAGATCCTCCGCAAACAAGGTAGAATAGGATCTATCAGTCTGGTAAACAGTGTCCAAATCTAAATCTTTGTACCTGTAGACCAATCGGCGACGGTCAGAGTGCTAGTTAGTGTCTAGATACCAAACCTCTTGGCGATCGCTGTTGAAATCACCAATCATCAGCTTTAAATTGAACTAGCTATGCTCAATCCGAATCTGGACGAAATCCAGTTATTACCAGAGGAATATGCCCGTTATTCGCGGCATCTAATCCTCCCAGAAGTGGGCTTAGAGGGGCAAAAACGCCTCAAAGCCGCCAGTGTACTCTGTGTTGGCACAGGTGGGCTTGGATCACCATTGTTACTCTATCTTGCTGCTGCTGGCGTTGGTCGGCTCGGCATCGTCGATTTTGATGTGGTTGACCACTCCAATCTTCAGCGTCAAGTTATTCATGGCACTTCCTGGGTTGGTAAACCCAAAATTGAATCTGCGAAAAACCGAATTCATGAAATCAATCCTTACTGTCAGGTAGATCTCTACGAAACAGCCCTAAGTTCGGCGAATGCTTTAGATATTATTCGTCCTTATGATATCGTCGTTGACGGTACAGACAACTTCCCTACTCGCTATCTGGTCAATGATGCCTGTGTATTATTAGATAAACCCAACGTTTATGGGTCAATTTTCCGATTTGAAGGGCAAGCGACTGTCTTCAACTATCAGGGTGGGCCAAACTATCGCGATTTGTATCCAGAGCCACCACCTCCTGGAATGGTGCCTTCCTGTGCCGAAGGTGGTGTTTTAGGCATCCTCCCAGGCATGATTGGGATGATTCAGGCCACAGAAACGGTCAAAATTATCCTCGGTCAGGGTAATACTCTCAGCGGTCGCTTGGTATTGTACAATGCTCTGGAAATGAAGTTCCGTGAGTTGAAACTGCGTCCCAATCCCGTGCGCCCAGTAATTGAAAAGTTAATCGATTACGAACAGTTTTGTGGAATCCCTCAAGCGCAGGCGGCTGAAGCTGCCCAACAAAGTATGCTCACAGAAATGACTGTAACTGAACTCAAAGCCCTAATCGATAGCGGTGCTGATGATTTTGTCTTGATTGATGTCCGCAATCCCAATGAGTATGAGATTGCCAAAATCCCTGGCTCAATTTTGATTCCCTTACCCGATATCGAAAGTGGTAAAGGGATCGAGCAAGTCAAGGCTGCGCTCAATGGTCATCGCCTGATTGCTCATTGTAAGATGGGTGGTCGATCGGCGAAAGCCCTGGCAATTCTCCAAGAAGCGGGAATTGAAGGCACGAATGTCAAAGGTGGGATTCAGGCGTGGAGTCGAGAAATTGATTCTTCAGTCTTGGAATATTAGATACATGTTCACTAGTTAACAAAAATCAGGGTAGGGGTAATTCATGAATTACCCCTACCCTGATTTTTGAATAGCCAGAATTTTAGGGTGCGACTAGCCTTAAAATTATATTGGGCTAGCACCAGCTACTACGAATCAGAAACATTTTTGTCTTAAACTGTGAAATTATATACCTACCATACTCCCGAACGTACACCCACTGATGAATTGCCAGTATGTGCGATCGCGATCGATGTACTACGGGCAACCACGACTATCTCGGCAGCTTTAAACTCTGGAGCTGAAGCCATCCAAGCTTTTAGCAATATGGATGTGCTGATGCAAGTGAGTGACAAATGGCCAGCAGAATTACGGTTGCGGGGTGGCGAACGGGGTGGTGCCAAGGTAGCTGGCTGCGATTTGGGAAATTCGCCGCTCGACTGTACACCAGCGGTAGTTAAGGGTAAGCGGTTATTTATCAGCACGACAAATGGTACTCGCACCCTAGAGCGAATCCAAGGCGCGAAAATAGTCCTCGCCGCTGCTTTGGTCAATCGTCAAGCGATAGTTGATTATGTCGTCTCTCAGCAGCCGGAGACAGTCTGGATGGTAGGATCGGGATGGGAAGGTGATTACTCTTTAGAAGATACCGTTTGCGCGGGGGCGATCGCCGATAGTATCATTACTAAATTGGGGGTAAAATTGGCAGATGTGGCTGGTAATGATGAGTTAGTTGCTTCGATCGCATTGTATCGACAGTGGCAGGATAATCTACTAGATTTATTTTACCTCGCCAGTCACGGACAACGATTAGTCAAATTGGAATGTTTTGAAGATCTCAAATTCTGTGCAACTCCCGACACCCTAAATATTGTGCCGATTCAAACTAGTTTGGGCGTATTGCAAGCATTGAAGTAATTAATTGCATAGATTAACTGCGTAGGGTGGGCAATGCCCACCACTTAGATTTCAACTAATTGATAGCTGATCGATCTTAGTAGTATTTAAACCCTAATTGGTGGGCATTGCCCACCCTACAAATGGATGGGAAATACCAAGCATTTGGTTTATGTTTTGCCATATTTAGAACAGGGTGGCACCGAAAAACAAGCATTAAGTCTGATCGAAGAATTTCAACAGCGGTATCAGATTTCGCTACTTGCCCCCACAGGTAAAACATTACCCTTGTTTTTAGAAAAGCAACTCAATTATACTGAATTTACATCATGGGATCGAAACTTCTTTCAAGGATTGCGGGAATTAATAGCTGGAATTAAAGCGGCGAATCAACGGCAATCGATCGATCTAATTCATGTTCATGGTGCCCATGAATTGATGATCCCATTACGGCTATTATTCCCCAAATTGCCGATCGTGTTTACTGTGCATGGCTATCATGGAGCTAGTGCCGATATTAGTTATCGGTTGGCTTGTATATTTGCCAATTTATGGGCGACAAGAGTAATTTGTGTTTGTCAGACTGAGTACGATATTTTGGTCAAGTTTGGGATGAATCCGGCGAAGCTGGAGATGATTTACAATGGGGTACCAACACCGATATTGGATCGATCGATTGTAGAATCTCTAGCTAAAAAGTTTAAGCTAGATCCTGCGAACCAAACTATTATCGGGACAGCAGCTAGATTATCTGAAGCGAAGGGATTGACTTATCTATTGCAAGCATTTGCGCGAGTTGCCAAAGACAAACCAAATTTGCGGTTAGTCATTGCTGGTGTGGGAGAATTGGAACAACAACTCAAGCAACAGGCTCAAGATTTAGGGATTGGAGAGCAGACTATTTTTGCTGGTTATGTGAATAACTTACCCGAATTAATGAGCTTATTTAATTTCTTTGTTTTGCCTTCATTACAAGAGGCTTGCAGCCTAGCATGTGCAGAAGCAATGGCTCAACAAAAAGCAGTGATTGGTACTAGTATTGGTGGTATTGTCGAACAGGTAGCCGATGGTAAGACTGGATTTATCATTCCACCTCAAGATGTCGATAGTTTAGCAGAGAAGTTGCAATGTTTACTCGATCGACCAGAATTAGTCGATCAATTTGCTGAGAATGGGCGAAAGAGATACGAAGAAAATTTTGGACTCGATCGAATGTTGATTAAGACAGAAGAATTGTATACTAAATTCCTGACTTAAACCATGCAATCTTTTTTAGGGTGGTTAGGGCAGGTTTTGTTTAGGTTAGTTTTCAGATATTAAATTTTTAACATAAACCTACCGCTACGGTATCCTAATCTACATATTCTTATCTTCCTCTGCGTTCTCTGCGCCTCTGCGGTTAAAAAAATGAGCAGCCAAGCAACTAAAAAAGTTTTATTCCTTAGTAATGGACATGGAGAAGATCTAAATGCTATTCAAATCTTAAAAGCCTTACGCCAACAACAACCAGATCTCGAAATTGGGGCGATGCCGATCGTAGGTTATGGCAATGCTTATCGCAATTTAGATGTAAATATTATCGGACCAACTGAAGCACTACCATCGGGTGGATTTGTGTATAGCGATCGATTGAAGTTAGTTGATGATGTTAAGTCTGGTTTGCTCACTTTATTATGGCGACAAATTCAAGCTATTCGTAAATATGGTCAGGATTGCACTGCAATATTAGCCGTTGGTGATGTGGTCGTGTTATTGGGTGCTTATCTCACAGGTAAACCTTATATTTCTTTTATGGTATCGAGTTCGGCTTATTATGAAGACCGGATGAAATTTCCATTGCTAACTGATTGGTTGCTAAAATCCGATCGCTGTCGGCAAATTTTTACACGCGATCGATATACTGCCCAAATGCTCAATAAGATGGGTTATAGTAAGGCAATTTTTGTCGGTTTTCCAGCGATGGATGCGTTGGAATTAACTGGAAAAGATTTAGGGCTATTACCAAATATTCCCCTCATTGCATTATTGCCTGGGAGTAGATTGCCTGAAGCTGGCACTAATGTAGAGTTACTTTTAGATTTAGCGATTGCGACAACTCCCCTATTTCCAGGTGGGATTCAATTTTGCGCCGCCATCACTCCAAATTTGGCTCTACCAGATTCGACCGGAATAATTCCCCTGCAACAGTTAGCAGCGCAAAGAGGGTGGGAGTATGATCAATCAGGTTATTTGACTCATCCCGAACATCAGATTAAGTTACGGTGCATTTATGATGCCTTTGCAGATATTTTACACCAGTGCGATCTAGTGGCAGGGATGGCTGGTACCGCGATCGAGCAAGCCGTCGGTTTAGGCAAACC
>CASBPY010000205.1 GCA_949127675.1 Synechococcales cyanobacterium PMM_0072 | reverse complement strand
CGACAATTTTCAGAAGATTCTTTGAGCTATGCCCAGGTCGTTTTGCTACCATACAATCATAATGAAGTCGATTTGGTATCCCCAGCACGAGAGTTAGTCTATACAGTGCAGTGAGGATCCAGGGCAACCGCACATGCTTCTTAACAACTTTCACAAGCTAAGATGTGACTATGTTTAAACCACCAAGCACAGTCTTGAGATAGTTGTCATCTTATCCCGCTACCCCCTATCTCCTAGATTGCTACAATAAAAGGAGAATTGGAATAAAACCTTAAAGACCTCTACAACAACGGAAATATGGATATCAAAGCGATCGCTACATCTCGTCTAGACTGGACTGGAGATCTCTTGGCGATTGGGTTTTATGAGGATGCGGTCGAACTTACTGGCGATCTGGCCGAACTCAATACCAAATCTGGTGGTGTGATCGCCGCACTGATTGCTGAGACTGAATTCAAGGGTGCTAAATCCAGTACTGCGGTGACTCGGATTGGAGTGGATACACCGATCAAGAAAGTTTTATTAGTGGGATTGGGCAAGGTTGAGAGCGGGAAATTGGACACCCTTCGGAGAGCTGGGGCAACGATCGCCCGCGTTGCCAAACGGGAAAAAGCGAGCACTCTGGGAATTAGCTTGCCAACCTGGAATGGAGATGGCGCGGCAACGGCGCAAGTAATTAGTGAAGGGCTGCTGCTAGCTTTACATCAGGACAATCGATTCAAATCAGAAGTCGAACCAAAGCATCAACTTAAGTTGACAGCAGTTGATCTCTTGGATCTGGCTGGCAATGATTCAGCAATTTTGAAAGCACAGGCGATCGCTAGTGGGACGATCTTGGCGCGGGAACTGGTTGCGGCTCCGGCTAATGTCGTCACACCAATGAGTTTAGCGGCAACTGCGGAAGAAATGGGCAAGGAATATGGCTTTGGAGTCAAAATTCTCGAACAGGCTGAGTGCGAAGCATTGGGTATGGGGGCGTTTCTAGGTGTAGCACTCGGCTCAGAGATGCCACCAAAATTCATCCACATGACTTATACACCCTCAGGCACACCGCGCCGGAAAATCGCGATTATTGGCAAGGGTTTAACCTTTGATTCTGGTGGTTTGAATATCAAGGGTGTCGGCAGTGGGATCGAGACAATGAAAATGGATATGGGCGGTGCTGCGGCGATGTTTGGGGCTGCTAAAGCAATCGGTCAAATCAAGCCTGATGTCGAAGTTCACTTCATTAGTGCAGCGACTGAAAATATGATCAGCGGTCGCGCCATGCACCCTGGAGACATCCTCACCGC
Source organism: Synechococcales cyanobacterium PMM_0072 (assembly GCA_949127675.1). Lineage (GTDB taxonomy): Bacteria > Cyanobacteriota > Cyanobacteriia > Cyanobacteriales > Chamaesiphonaceae > Chamaesiphon. Next base: position 24,416 of record CASBPY010000205.1, on the reverse strand, counting down.
TTCCAATGGCAAAACGATCGAAATCAATAACACCGATGCTGAGGGGCGATTAACTCTGGCTGATGCCTTGGTGTATACCGATAAATTGGGGCTGGATGCGATCGTCGATCTAGCAACGCTGACAGGTGCGTGTATTATTGCACTGGGCGATGATATTTCTGGCTTGTGGAGTCCCGATCAGTCTCTCGCTGACGGCATTTTGGCAGCAGCAGAGCTAGCAGGTGAAAACTTCTGGCAGATGCCCCTCGCTGAGAAGTATTTTGATGGGATCAAATCACCGATCGCCGATCTCAAAAATACTGGCCCACGGGGTGGTGGTTCGATCACGGCTGCTCTATTCCTCAAACAGTTTGTCAAAGATACGCCCTGGGCGCATTTAGATGTCGCTGGACCAGTCTGGAGCGATAAGGAACACGGCGTGAATAATGCTGGAGCAACAGGTCATCCAGTGCGGACGCTAGTGAATTGGGTGTTGAGCTAGAGAAGGCCTCTTATATAGTACTTAATTATTAGAAAATGACTACAGCAGGAAATACAACAACGATCGCACTCCTAATTATCTCACTGGGTATTCTGGGCTGGGGTTATTATCGAAATCGAGACTTGGGCAGATTTGGGACGCTCTCATGGCTGCAATCGGCGGTGCTGATGATTCCGTGGCTGTTGAGCTTTGGAGCTTTGGTGGCTGGAGTGTACATCAATTTGGCTGGAATCCTGCTGCTGTTAGTAATTTCTAGTGGGTTATATATTTGGTTGGGCGGCAAAGTCCGTGTCGCAGCAGAAGATCCAGAAACAGCAGTCAAAATTGCCAATAGATTAGTAGAGTTACGTGGTAAACAGGCGGTTAAGTCTGCTGAACTGAGTGGACAAGCGATCTCACTCGATCCAACTGCGCTAAACATGCCAGACCCAGATTTGAGTAGTGTCAAAAGCATTTTTGGGATTGATACTTTCTACGCCACAGAGACTTTAGCCTATCAACAAGGTGCGATTTTCAAAGGTAATTTACGCGGTGATGCTGCCCATGTGCATCAACGATTGACGGAAAAACTATATGCTAAAGTTGGTGAGAAATATCGGCTGTTTCTCGTCCCTGATCCTGAAGATCGTCCGGTTGTCGTTGTATTGCCAAGTACCAACGATCCGCAACCTGCGACAGTAGGACAAAAGATTTTAGGGGTCGTCATGTTGATTGCAACGATTGCTTCTAGTTTGGAAGCAATGAGTGTGTTTTTAGGCTTTGATTTTTATGAACATACCGATCGGATTAGAGAAGTTTTACCCCTAGCATTAGGGCTTTGGGTAGTTCTCATTGCCCATGAGATGGGACACCAAGTACTGGCCGAAATGCGCCATGTCAAAATTGGGTTGCCCTTCTTTTTGCCTACCGGACAAATTGGCGCATTTGGGGCAATTACTAGATTTGAATCTCTCGTACCCGATCGCAGTGTCTTATTTGATGTTGCTTTAGCTGGCCCTGTTGCTGGTGGTTTATTATCACTATTAATGCTATTAGTTGGTCTGTTTCTATCCCATCCTGGTGGCGGATTGGAGATTCCATCCCAATTTTTCCAAGGTTCATTACTGGTTGGATCGATCGCCAAACTTGTCTTGGGTCCAACAATTAGTCAAGCTACAATCTCAATTCATCCACTAGTAATTATCGGTTGGTTAGGATTGCTAATTAACGCACTCAATCTGATGCCAGCCGGACAATTGGATGGGGGTAGAATCGTCCAGGCAATCTATGGTAGAAAGACGGCGCAACGGAGCACTTTAATTACCTTGGTGATTTTAGGATTTGTCGCATTTTTCAATCCAGCGAATCTAGTGATTCTCTATTGGTTGATTTTAGTTGGTTTCTTGCAACGATCATTAGAACGTCCCAGCCTAGATGAAATCACTGAACCTAACGATCTTCGCGCGGCATTGGGTTTGATTGCGCTATTTATTATGGCGGCAATTATCATTCCGTTTAGTCCAGAACTGGCAGGGAAATTCGGCATCGGGATCTAGGCTTTGGGTTTTAGGCTTTAGGGGGTAAATCCTGCAATCAACGAAGACCTTGGTCTAAACGTTACAATTAATTCAGACCAACTTATTCGATCGATCATCGATCGCAATGATTATGGAAGGCTTTTTAGTGATGATTGTAGCCGGAATTGCTGCGACGATATTCAAAACGAGCGTGAGAGTCGATCGAGAATACGAGCGTGGTGTAATGTTTCGGTTGGGACGCTTCCAAAAAATTCAAGGTCCAGGACTATACTTTACAATTCCGGTCATCGATCAAAAAGTGCAGGTAGATGTTCGGACAAAGACGGTAGATATCGCCCCTCAAGAAGCTGTCACATCAGATAGTGTGACGATCAAAATTAATGCGGTGCTATACTATCGAATCATCGATCCGATGAAAGCAATTAGCCGAGTCGAAAATTATCAGATGGCTGTATATCAGGCTTCGATGACTACCTTACGAAATATTGTCGGGCAACATAGCCTCGATGATATGCTTCAAGGGCGTGACAAAATCAATGCTAAAGTCCAAGAAATCGTCGATGAAATTACCGAGCCGTGGGGTGTCGAGATCGAACGAGTCGAACTCAAAGATGTCGAGATTCCCTTGTCAATGCAACGGGCGATGGCGAAAGAAGCTGAAGCCGCCAGAGAAAAACGGGCGCGACTAATCAAAGCTGAAGCCGAACAAGAAGCCTCCAAGCTGCTCTCAGATGCCGCACAACAGATGATGCAAAATCCCGCCGCATTAGAATTGCGCCGACTCCAAATGTTGACCGAAATTGGCGCGGAAAATAACACCACTACCCTAGTGATGATTCCATCTGATCTGATCAGTCTTGCCAAGGAATGGACTACCGCTGCTCACAATACTAACATGGCGACTCTGGCGGCAAATACCGTTGTACCGATAGAGCGACTCAATCCTAGTTCAAATTCACAACTTGACTTACCAGCACCAGCCGATCCTATTCCCCAACAATTAGCGAGTGCTCAAGATTAATTGATAGTTGATAGATCTGTAGGTTGGGTTGAAGAATGTTGGCGGTAGGGTCACGTTTGCCCGTGCCTCCGGCAGGCTAACGCCAAGAGCAATAGCCTCTCCGTCAGGAGACAACCCAACTTGCTCAACCAGGACAGCCTATTAGGATCCAAACAAAAATGGCTGGTAATAATATTATTACCAGCCTGTGAAAGCTTAAACCCCGATTTCCCTTAGTAATGGTGAATTTACAATTAGGTCAGCACTACTAAAAAAGAATTATTAAAATTCGTGTTGCTATACTTAAAAAAATTAAATTAGCGGTTTGAATCTATACACACAATATAGCTTAATTCACTAGATCTAAACATCAGCCATTTGATGTAAATTGCCTCTCAAGCCGATTTCAAAGTGAAAGTAAACACTAATCGGGCTTTGGAGCATATTGGTTGCTATGATACCGCGACCTCTATCGCCATCTGGCGTAGTTATTCCCATCAAACTCAGCTCTAGCTACCAAATCGACTAAGCTAAATATCTTACTCGATCCTCAAATTTTCACTAATATTAAGTCGCAGAACTAAAAACACCATTTATCACCCAATTTCCCAGTCCCCACTATGCTGATTCTGGCTTCGGCACTGAAGTTGGGTGAATCAAGATCTCGGCAGTCGATCGTTTTTCGACCATCTCGCGGGTGATCGTACAGCGGGTTAAATCCTTGCGGGAGGGCAGCTCGTACATCACATCGAGCATTAGCTCCTCAACGATGCCGCGCAAGGCTCTGGCTCCCGTTTTGCGACGGTGAGCTTCTTTGGCGATAGCTCGAATTGCATCGGGATGAAAGTCGAGGGCAACGTTGTCCATCAGTAATAGTTGCTCGTACTGCTTAACGAGGGCACTTCTGGGTTCGGTCAGGATGGAGACGAGAGCATTTTCGTCCAATGATTTGAGTGTGGCGATCACTGGGACGCGACCGATGAATTCAGGTATCAATCCATACTTGACTAGATCTTCTGGCTCTAAGTGCTTCATCATATCCGCTGTGCGTTGCTCGCGGTTGATAGTGTCACCTTGCTGGATGAAGCCCATCGACTTTTTGCCCATCCGCTGTTCGATCACTTTGTCTAGCCCGACAAATGCGCCGCCACAGATAAACATGATATTGCTAGTATCAATTTGGATGCAGTCTTGGTATGGGTGCTTTCTACCGCCTTGGGGTGGGACGCTGGCAATTGTGCCTTCGAGCATCTTCAGGAGTGCTTGCTGGACACCTTCACCGGATACATCGCGGGTGATGGAGGTGTTCTCACTTTTGCGGGCAATCTTATCGATTTCATCAATGTAAATGATTCCCCGTTGAGCTTCTTCGACATCCATGTCGGCGACTTGGAGCAGTCGCAGCAGGATATTTTCGACATCTTCACCAACATATCCGGCTTCGGTGAGGGTGGTAGCGTCGGCAACGGCAAAGGGTACATCTAGGACTTTGGCGAGGGTTTGCGCGAGCATGGTTTTACCACAGCCAGTTGGCCCAATTAGCAAGATGTTGGACTTTTGGAGTTCGACCCCATCATCGGTGGCGTTGGCTTTGTGGACTCCGTTTACTCCGGTGGGCGGCTCAGCGGATTCGGCAGTAGTGCCCTTCTCTTGAGCATAACTCAAGCGTTTGTAATGGTTGTAGACCGATACAGATAAGACTTTCTTGGCTTCATCCTGACCGATGACTCGATCATCCAAAAATTTCTTTAATTCCCGTGGTTTGGGCATCTGGCTGAGATTCATCGGCACAGCTTCGCGCCGTTTCCGCTGGGGATCCGGCTTGGTGGGCGGATGACCGGAGGGGCCATTGGGATCTAGTAATTCTTCATCGAGGATCTCGTTACATAGTTCGACACACTCATCGCAAATGTAGACTCCTGGCCCAGCAATTAACTTGCGAACTTGTTCTTGGGACTTGCCACAAAAGGAACATTTGAGATGGGAGTCATAGTTTTTGGTAGGTGCCATATTAGCGAGGGTGCCTCGTGAAGCAATGTAGATTATTAGTGGTTATTTGACGATAGTTGGTTTTGTAGTTATCTGAAGATTTAGCCTAGTGTTTGGTCACTAACCAAGTGAAGGTTAATTTTCACCGATAACTACAAACTGGACTAGAGCCGATCGATCACCCGATCGATTAAGCCGTATGCTTGAGTTTCTGCTGGTGACATCCAAAAGTCGCGTTCGGTGTCTTCAGCAATTTTCTCGATCGATTGTCCCGTATACTCAGCCAATAGACCATTGAGATGATTTTTGAGGAAGAGGATTTCTCGTGCCTGAATTTCGATGTCTACGGCTTGCCCCTGAGCACCGCCGGAGGGTTGATGAATCATAATCCGTGAGTTGGGTAGGGACATTCGTTTACCCTTGGTACCACTAGCGAGTAAAAACGCGCCCATACTCGCAGCTACACCATAACAAATCGTTACGACATCAGGACGAATTTGCTGCATCGTATCATAGATCGCCATGCCTGCGGTAATCGATCCGCCTGGCGAATTGATATATAGCTGAATATCTTTTTCGGGATCTTCTGCTTCTAAAAATAACATTTGGGCGACTAATGTATCGGCAACTTTGTCATCGACACCAGTACCCAAGAAAATAATTCGTTCGCGCAATAATCGCGAGTAGATATCAAACGATCTTTCGCCGACTCCAGATTGTTCTATCACCATCGGAACCACATTGGTACCTGCGTAGATTCCGCTCTGGCTGTAACTAGTCACCGAACCGTAAGGAGAATTAGATCCAATCATGATGGAGAATATTGTAATAGAAAATCAAGATTATTTTGATAGGCAAGATTCACCTAACTAATTGAATTATATCAATACTATTGAGTGGGTGGAGTGCATAAGGGATAGTTAGGGTGTGGTTTTCCTCATCTTAACTATTCCTCATGCACTATTCACTATTCACTATTCCGCCACTGCTTCTGCTAAGATATCGATCGCTTCAGCTTCCCCTGCATCCTCATCGTCGTCTGCTGGTTTTAATGAACCTGCTGGCACCAATTCTACTTTGGCGTTATCCTTAAGCCATGCCAAGGTTTGCTCTTTTTGGAGATCTTCGGTGATGTAGGCACGCAAACGATTTTCGTCGATATCCTGACCAGCTAATTGGGGCAGAATCTCTGACATCTTGGCAACAATCGCTTCGTCAGTCACAACGATACCTTGTTTCTCAGCAATTTCGACGATCGCCAGTTGCTGCTTGAGATTATTCACGGCATCGACGCGACAATTCTCCTTCATTTTAGGAATTGTTTCACGGGTGAAGAGTTTGTTGACATCCATTCCATACTGACTAAATTGATTAGCCATTTGGTTGAGGATGTTCATTGTCTCCCGTTCGACCATTGTTTCAGGTAGATCTACTTCCGCGAGGTCAATCAATGCGGCTTCGATCGCCGTGATGATATTCTGGTCGGTAGATTTCTGCGCTTGCTCTTGGAAACGGGTTTCGATCGATGTTTGGTACTCAGCCAGAGTATCAAAATCACTCGCTTCCTTGGCGAAATCGTCATCTAAGGCAGGTAATTCCTTCGCTTTGAGATCTTTGAGAACAACGTGGAAAATCGCAGCTTGAGCAGCTAAATCTTCGCGGGCGTAATCAGCGGGAAAGGTGACAGTGACATTGCGAGTTTCGCCGATGCTCATCCCGACGATGCCATTGACGAGATCGGTGATGAATTTGCCTTCAGAGAGTTCGATATCAAAGTCATCAGCTTGAGCACCACTAATTTCGGTGCCATCGGCTAATTTGCCGTTGTAGTCAACGACGGCAATATCATCGAGTTGGGCGGCTCTACCCACGACTGGAATAATTGTCGCTTTCTCATCCCGTTGTTTTTCGATGAAATCGGCAACTTGAGTCGCATCGTAGACGATTTCTTCCGCTTTGATAGCCAATCCGGTATAAGTACCCAACGTTACTGATGGTGGTACATCGACAGTGGCATTGAAAGTCAACGTTTGTCCTGGGACAAAACTGCCGAGTAAATCATCAAAATTAGAGGAGATCTGGTAGTTACCAATGGCGGGAACTGCTTCCTGTTTAATCGCATCATTAATCGCGGGTTCGAGCAAAGCTTCCAGTGCCATTGCTTTGATCTGCGCTTGTCCCATCCGTTGTAAGATTACTTGCCGAGGGATTTTCCCCTTGCGGAACCCAGGAATATTGGCACTGGTAGTCAGTTTTTTGATTGCCTGTTCGTAATATTTAGTCGTTTGGTCTCCGCCAACTTCAATCTGTAAACCAATCCGGCTTTGTTCGAGTTTTTCCTGGGTAACTTTCATGATATGTATATCTAACAACAGTCAATGACAATATATAAGTGGCTAGGCGATCGCATAATTCATGATATGCTAAACCTATAGTCAGTGAGACTATCAAGATTACCATGCCCATAGCATTGGTACGTCGCTACAGCATCATTATTAAAATAAGATGCAAAGTCGATCGGCACGATTCACCTCTTTTGATGATAGTGCATTGTAAGTATTTGGGATTAATGATTAGGTTAAAATCTTTAGACTTCTGAATCGGTAGAGATTTTCGATCGATCGGTAGGTAAGCTATCGTAAAATTAAGGTTAGGTCGCTTCGTAACTCATCAATACCAGTGGAGGTAGCTTTCTTGTCTGATTCATATCGGGTGGCAATTTTAGGAGCAACAGGTGCGGTTGGTACGGAATTAATCGAGCTATTAGCCAGTCGCAATTTCCCGATTTCTGAACTTAAATTATTTGCGTCGCCGAAGTCCGCAGGTACTAAGTTAAAGTTTCGGGGTGAGGAAATTACGGTAGAAACTGTCGGAGAGAAGTCTTTTGATGGCATCGATATCGTCTTGGCATCGGCTGGTGGTTCAACATCCAAAGCTTTAGCCGCTCAAATCGTCGCTGCTGGTGCGGTAATGATTGACAATTCCAGTGCGTTTCGGATGTTGCCGGATGTGCCCTTAGTGATTCCTGAAGTCAATCCCGCTGCCGCAGAGCAGCACCAGGGAATTATCGCCAATCCCAACTGCACGACGATCCTGATGGCGGTAGCGATTTACCCACTCCACAAAATTCAACCGATTCAACGGATTGTTGCAGCTACTTATCAATCAGCCAGTGGCGCAGGTGCTAGAGCGATGGCGGAAGTCGAAACCCAAAGTCGGGATATTCTCGATGGCAAAACTCCCAAGCCTGAAATCTTTCCCTATCCCCTCGCTTTTAATTTATTTCCTCACAATACCCCGATCGACGAACATGGGTATTGTGAAGAAGAGATGAAAATGGTTAACGAAACTCGGAAGATTTTCGGTACGCCAGATCTCCGAGTTACGGCTACTTGTATCCGCGTTCCCGTACTCCGCGCCCATTCAGAAGCAATCAACCTCGAATTTGCCAAACCATTCGATCCAGATACGGCTCGATCGATCTTAGCCACTGCCCCTGGTGTAAAATTGGTGGAAGACTGGGAGAATAACTATTTTCCGATGCCGATCGATGCTTCGGGTAAGGATGAGGTATTAGTCGGGCGAATTCGTCAGGATATTTCTCACGCGAATGGCTTGGAACTCTGGCTCTGCGGCGATCAAATCCGCAAGGGTGCCGCGCTAAATGCGGTGCAGATTGCCGAGTTGTTGATCGAGAAAAATTGGCTCAAACGTAAATAGATAGGTGGGCTTGATGCGTAGGTCTATCCCACCATCCAAACAATCCTCAAACGTTATCGATGGGTGTGGGCGGGTTTGAATGAGATTTACAGTTCAAGCGTCATCGATAGCATAAACCCGCCACTACAGATCCTCCGAACTCCCAACTCCCAACTCTTATGACAATTGATTTCGGACGAGTCATCACGGCAATGGTTACACCCTTCGATTCAGATGGGAATGTCCACTATGCCGAAGCAGAGAAATTGGCGGCGCATCTAGCCGATAATGGTTCGGATGGAATTGTTGTCTGTGGCACCACAGGGGAGTCCCCGACATTGAGTTGGGATGAAGAATATCAACTGTTTCAAGTTGTCCAAAAAGCTGTTGCAGGGAAAGCTAAAGTAATCGCCGGAACTGGATCGAATTCTACCAGTGAGGCGATCGAAGCCACCCAAAAAGCTGCTAAACTAGGAGTAGATGCAAGTTTACAGGTAGTTCCCTACTACAATAAGCCGCCCCAACTTGGCATCTATGGACATTTTGAGGCGATCGCCAAAGCTTGCGACTTGCCAATGATGCTTTACAATATTCCTGGGCGCACCGGACAAGCATTAGAGCCAGCGACAATTGCTAAATTAGCTCAAGTAGACGGAATTGTTGCAATCAAGGAATCTACGGGTAACATAGATATAGCGAGTCAAATTCGTAGCCTGACTCCACCAGAATTCAAGATTTATGCAGGTGACGATTCATTGACCCTACCGATGCTGGCAATTGGTGGGAGCGGCGTGGTCAGCGTTGCTAGCCATCTCGTCGGGAATGAGATTCAGCAAATGATTGCCGCATTTGAGTCTGGGCAAAATCAACTGGCGACTCAACTCCACATCAAAATGCTGCCACTGTTCAAAGGTCTATTCTTCGCCCCTAATCCCATGCCGATTAAAGCAGCTCTAAAACTCCAAGGCTGGAAAGTGGGCGGACTACGATTGCCGATGTGTGAGTTGCCACCAGAGTCATTACCTCAGCTTCAGCAACTACTTCAGCAGCAGGGACTAATTTAGAGGTATTCCTGAATTAATCTATGGTTCTGTTTAGTGCAGCAAAATTGATTCCTAACTCCCAAATCAAAACTGAATTCATTGACCGATCACCGATATTATGATACAATTAAGATAGCGAGGAAAAAGAATAAATCAACTCAGCAGCCATTAAGTTAAAACTTGGCGAGTCAACAGTAAAAACTGTACAGACATCATCAGATTAAGGCCGACAAAACTCTAAAGTAGCTAAATTTAAGAAATCGGTCATAGACTAGGTTTAGCACTGCCAAATTGAGTTCCAACCTTTAAACATAAATATTCAGTTAGTTTAATAGTAGCCAGTGCAAATTTCTAGCGCATAGTTTCAGTGAATCATATTAGCTTTTATTGCCTGAGGCAGTAGCTTTCTAGCTATTGTTACTGATCTGCTCATCCAATTGCGTAGCAACTTTGAGAGCTGTACTAGCTACATTAAATTTTAAAATATTTGGTCTTAAATAATCGCGAAGACAGCTAACTGAATCAATCCGCTGTGATTATTTAATCGATCGAATTAAACAGCTTTGTCCACAAATTTACCCAATCTATCTCTAGTTATCTAAATGCGTCCAATCATCAAATCATCCGTAGCCCCAGCAGTCAAGAAAAATCCTAACGAACCTACTCTAAAAATCATCCCATTGGGTGGTTTGCACGAGATTGGTAAAAATACCTGCGTCTTTGAAATCAACGATGAGATTTTATTATTAGATGCTGGTTTAGCTTTCCCTACTGATGGAATGCACGGTATCAATATCGTCTTGCCAGATATGACTTATCTGCGCGAAAATCAACACAAAATCAAAGGGATGATCGTCACCCACGGACATGAAGATCACATCGGTGGCATCCCTTATCACCTCAAGCAATTTGATATCCCAATTATCTATGGCCCTCGCCTCGCAATGGCGTTGTTGCAAGGTAAATTAGAAGAAGCTGGTGTAGCTGACCGGACTAAAATTAAGACAGTCGCGCCTCGTGATATCGTCAGAATTGGCGAATCATTCTTCGTCGAGTTTATCAGAAATACCCACTCGATCGCCGATAGTTTCACCGTCGCATTGCATACTCCCGTCGGCGTGGTTATCCACACTGGAGACTTCAAATTCGACCATACCCCAGTTGATGGCGAGGCTTATGACTACGCTAAATTAGCCGAGCATGGCGAAAAAGGTGTGTTGTGTCTAATCAGTGACTCCACCAACTCCGAAATACCTGGATTCACACCATCCGAGCGTTCTGTATTTCCAAACCTCGAACGGTTTATCAGCACTGCCAAAGGACGGGTAATGGTCACAACCTTCTCCTCCTCCGTCCACCGGATCAACATGACGATCGAGATCGCCATGAAGTACAATCGGAAAGTATGCGTAGTCGGTCGATCGATGCTCAACGTGATCGCTCACGCTCGCAACCTGGGCTATATCAATTGTCCTGATAACGTGTTTGAGCCGCTTCAATCAGCTAATCATCTCCCCGATAATCAAGTCCTGGTATTAACTACCGGATCTCAGGGTGAAACACTGGCGGCAATGACCCGAATCGCTAATGGTCAACATCGCCAAGTTAAGATCCGCAAGGGTGATACAATTCTGTTCTCAGCGAACCCAATTCCAGGCAACACCATCGCCGTAGTCAACACCATTGACAAATTGATGATGCAAGGTGCCAACGTCATCTACGGACGTGATAAAGGCATTCACGTTTCGGGACATGGTTGTCAGGAAGATCAGAAGCTGATGCTGAGTTTGACCCGTCCTAAATACTTTATCCCAGTTCACGGCGAACACCGGATGTTGATCAAGCATTCCCAAACCGCTCAGAGTACTGGTATTCCGGCTGAGAACATGGTGATCATCGATAACGGTGATATCGTCGAACTGACTGAAAATAGTATCTGTAAAGCTGGTAAAGTACCTTCAGGTATTCAACTAGTTGATAACGCGGGTATCGTCCATGACCAAGCGCAGGTGATGGAAGAACGTAAACAACTTGCTGGCGATGGTGTCGTCACTGTGGCTCTGGCGATCGGTCTAGATGGTAAGATGATGGTCAAACCTCAGGTCAATCTCCGAGGTGTCGTGACTGCGGTAGAGCAATCATTGATTTCAGCCTTGATTCAAAAAACAATCGAGAATTGCTTGATCGATCGTTGGGACAGGTTCTCCCGTAAGTTTGAATCGGGTCAAACTGAAATCGACTGGGCTGGACTACAAATCGAATTAGAATCTGCACTTCAACGTCTGGTTCGCCGCGAGTTGCAAAGCAAGCCACTATTGGTATTAATGATGCAGACTCCAGAAGATGGTTCTACACCACGCAAAGCCAGTGTTGCCAGTAATGGTGATAAGGAGCTAGTTGGTGCTGGTGCTGGTAATAATGGTGCTACTCCCGCGCCCATTGGTCGGCGCAAGCAACGTTCAACAGCAAAGGTTTAAGCTTAATCAAGTCTGAAAATTGAGGGTAGGGGCAATTTATAAATTGCCCCTACCCTCAATTTTTATAGGCTTCTCACAGAGAGAAAAATCTTCATCCTCCCGATTAAATTCTTAAGTTTTACCCCCATCCAAATACTGGACTAGTAATTGCGGTAGATAATCATAGCCATCAACACCGATCGCAGGTAATAGATTAGGGCGATACTTAACTAATAATTGATTAAATTCTGCCTGTCCTAATTGCCCCTGTAAAACAACAGCTAAACTCGCACTCTGTCGCCATTCCTTTGCGCCGATTTGGTGAAGCTGATACATTGCCAGACAACTATAAAAAACAGCAGTACCATTTTTCTGGAGGCTGTGGTTTGCTTCGGCGAGATAGGTGAGGTTGAGTCCCTGAAGATACAAATCACCCACCGCTTGGGCAGATTTGGTACCTTGCTGGAGATATTCGATCGCTTTTTCAGGTTGCTGGATTGTGAGGTAGGCGAGTCCGAGGCTATGATAGCAGAGGGCTAGGCTTTGTTTGTCTTCGAGAGTTTCGGCTAGTTTTAAACCTCGATCGAGATAGGTGATATTCTGTTCGTAGATTTCCTCGTCCATCAGATCGTTTGAATGTGCCGTCAACACTTCGGAGTAGCCCAGATTGGTGAGAGCATTAGCTTCACCCAATTTGTCTCCCGCTTGTCTGGCTAAAATCAGGGCACGTTGACTATAACTAACTGCTTGAGCATAATCTTTTTGACCGATCGAAATTCGACTGAGGTGATTGAGGTTTGCGATTTCACAAGGACGATCTCCGGCTCGATTAGCGATTTCTAAGGCTTCTTGGTGGAGGGCGATGGCTCGATCGATCTGACCTAGTGTTTGCTGTGAATAACCTAGAATAGTTAGTAGTCGCCCCTTCTCCTGAGTTCCGGCAACTTGCTTGAGTGGGAGATCGAAATAAGAGAGGGTATCCCGCAGGGTTTCCCCAGAGAATGCGGCGAAAATCCCCCCATAGAGCGGAAAATTCGGACGTTGGGCGGCGGTGCGAAGAATTTGCAATGTCACCTGAAAACAAGCTTTGGCAATCGCCTCACGATGAGTGCTGTTAATCCCCGTCGCTCGCCCAATCCCATTCGCCAACTCACTCCAAATTGCCGCAAAGGTAATCAGCGTACTAAACGCCATCCGTTGACCCCAATCTCGATCGTACATTTGAGCGTCGAACCATGTCACCAAAGCAGTTTGAATACTCTGTAAAACGATCGCCAACTCTGTCCAGTCCCCTTCATCCCCAGTCCCCTGAGCCGCTGCTAGGTCGGAAACTGACCGCTGAAGCCCGATCGTCTTGAATAAGGACTGAATTAGTGGTTTCGTGATATGTCGTGCCCACAGCGACCAGGGGCCATTCTCTGTGACTCCGCCAAAGCCGATCTGTTGACCATTTTCATATACCCAACTGACTAAATGAGGTTCTAACCCTGGGAGAGTATTTAAGCCTCGATCGAGTCCGTGGGATAATTGACGCAATTGCTCAAAATCTGCGGGTTGCAGCGTCACCGTTGCCACGGATTGGAGAGATTTAATCATCAGTTGAATCTGAGCGCGATCCAATTTGCGCTCTTGATTGGGATCGAGTGCTTGGAGCAGAGTATTTAGCCGCTCATTCGGCTCGGCTGTGATGATTCGATCGATTGTGGCAGTTACAGCGGCTACTGATTGGCGTTCGTCTTGAACGTGCTCTAAGGCTGTCTGAATCCATTTGAGCGCGTTGAGTTTGTGCCCCAATTTAGATTGCTTTACCTCGTTGGGTTGGCTGGAGATTTCTCGTTCGATTCCGGCGACTATTTCGCTCAGACAACCTTCAAACACCTCACTAGTGCCCAGTTCAATCTTTTCGACCAGGATTTGATAAATATACTCTTTGGAGATAATCTGCTTACCAGTCAAAATCCGCGTGACTATTTCCTCGATCGTCTGGAGATAACGTTCTCTAAGTGTTTGAGGTTGATCATTAGGGTTAAAATTAGATCCAGCATCAGCAAAAGTCATGGTTGATCGATCCGATTTCTTGCAAATGTGTCTCTTTTATCCTATCTCTTTCCCCAGTATCATGGGTTGTGGCAATCATTATTAGTGAATTTGCTATTCACTATTCACTATTCACTATTCACTAACTCATGAAATACGGTCTAGCATTACATACCAGCAGCCCTGCATTGGGTTTAGCAATTAGCAGTAATGCGGATGATCTGCGTTGCCAGACATGGGATTTGGGACGAGAAACTTCTAATTATCTTCATCCCCATCTATTAGAATTTCTGAGTCCGCAAACTTGGCAAGATCTGGGTTGGATTGCGGTGGCTAATGGGCCTGGAGGGTTTACAGGCACAAGGTTGGCGGTTGTCACAGCCCGGACATTAGGACAGCAGCTCAACCTGCCAGTATTTACTATTTCTAGTCTAGCGGCGATCGCGTGGCAATCCCAGCAAGTTGGTTCAATTGGAATTTCGATGTCTGCTCAACGAGGTGAAGTATTCGGCGGAGTTTACAATCGAAGTATCGACCCTCAGGACTTAACTACGATCCTCCCTGACAGCGTATTTTCAGCTACCGATTGGGATACCCAATTAGCTAATCTCCAGCCCTTACATCACCACATTATTCCACAATCGGCTAATCTTGCCGATACTGTGGTAGGTGTACTAGCTCTAGCGCAGATTGCTTACGATCGAGGGGAGCGTCCAGATTGGTCAAACGCAATCCCATTCTATGGTCAACATCCAATCGTCAATTCATCGATCAGCAAATAGTCAACCTCGATTGAATTTAACCGATTAAGATGTGTGCATCGCTATGGAGCTGCACTTTGAGTAGATCTGCGAGTTCTTGCAGTTGCGAAATTGCCTCTGCACCTTCTAGTTTCATCAATTCGCGATCGTCACGCAATTCTGTCCAGGTAATGCCGTAATCGGATACCAAGAACCGAATCAGGTGATTTTCAGCCAAACTTACCATGAAGTTTGCACTATTCATTTGTTCGCCACAAGTATAGCAAGCAGCTTCATAGCCGCGTCGCTCCAAGACAGTAGCGAGAGCTTGGAGGCTCATTACTAAGTCTTTGACGAATTCCCGATGTTCATTTGCGAGTCTAAGAAACATAGCCCTCCTTTTAATAGCACCACTGCAAAATTATTATAACCTTTATAATCTTTTAATGTTTTTCTCATTGACAATCTTAATATTTTAGACAGCACCGTCTTTTGATTGATATCTCGTTAGACAGTGAGTCTGACAGAATAGTTTCATTGAAACCGTCACTTTAGTTACAATCATCTGTTCTGGAGCTAAATTACTAATCTCACTGCTTGTGCCGCTGCACCAATCAGACCGACTTGGGGATTGAGAATTACATATATAGGTATGTTACCCAGCAAGTCTCTGACTCTACCTTTGTCATTAAATGCGGCGGTAAAAGTACCATCAGTGAGTAATGCTAGGTTCTTGGCAGCGATACCACCAGCGATATACAGTCCACCATAGGGGAGAATTTTGAGTGCGAGATTTCCAGCTTCAGCACCGTAGGCAGTGATAAATATCTGCATGGTTGCTTGAGCAAGTGGATCGGTTTTGGCGATTGCCATTGCCGAAATTAGCGCAGCAGGATCGGCGAGTTTCTCAGTTTGGGATTCCCACAGTTTGACTAAGCTGGCAATCTCAGGGTTTTCCGGTAGCTTACTAGTGTCGCGCAGATATTGATAAATTGCCACAATCCCGCGCCCAGAGATGACTCGATCGTTAGAGATTCTACTTACCTGTTGTTGGCGACACAAGTACTGGGCGAATTCAAATTCTTGGATCGATCGAGCAGCAAAGTCTGTATGTCCGCCCTCGGTGGGAATGACTTGATAGTCTGTCCCATCATGGATGAGCAAGGCTTGTCCTAGCCCTGTACCTGCCCCAATTACTGCTTTTGGTGCATTTTGTTGGGATTGTCCAGTTTGGATGGTGTGGAGGTCTTGTGGTGGCAATAGGGCAATCCCGTAGCCTACTGCCGCAAAGTCGTTGATCAATTCGATCTGGGGAATTTTAAGTTCTTGCTGAAGTTCGTCTGCGCTAATGTGCCAATCAAGGTTTGGTAAGTATGAAACTCGATCGATCACAGCTCCAGCAATGGCGAGACAAGCGGCTTGAACGACGATTTTCGATCCAAACTTGGTTCGTGCGGCTGCCAGAAATTCCTGAGTGATCGAGACTAGACTGGTATACTCCTGACTTTTGTAACTGTATTCAAATTCTGATCGATCTGGCGATTCAGCTTTCACTAGTCTCAGCAGCGTTTTGGTACCGCCGAGATCGCCTGCTAGTAAGTATGTCATGAGGAAAACGTGAGGATCAATGTCTAATACCCAATACCATGCCTAATAGTAACCCAAAACCGATCCAAACATTTTCGCGAAACATTTGGGGGTAGAAAGAGGGTGGAATGGTTGGTTTCTTGAGCCGGAGATATTGCCAGAGCCAGCAACCAGCCGACATTCCCAGTGTCAACCAAAAGATTGAACCTAAGTGCATAATTGTGCCAACATAACCGAGCAAGCCAACTGTGATGGCGTAGCAAATTGCCGTTGCTTCTGCCACATATTTACCAAAAAATAGCGCGCTAGATTTAACGCCAATCCTGCGGTCATCCTCACGATCGGACATGGCATATACAGTATCAAATCCCAGCGTCCAAAAGATCGTCGCCGCCCATAAATACCAAGTGGGTGCGTCAATACTCGCTGTCACCATCGACCAACTAATCAATACCGCAAAGCCCCAAGCGATCGATAGTACCAGTTGGGGCACTGGAAATACCCGTTTGGCTCCAGGATAGAGCAGGATCACTGGAACAGCGGCTACACACAGCCAGAAAGTTAATGGATTGAGATAAATAGCCAGAATTGCGGCACAAATCAGGGAGACAATTAGCACCCCAATTCCGGTGGCGATCGATAGGGACTTGGCGGCTAATGGTCGATTTTTGGTACGCTCTACATGGGGGTCGATATTTCGATCCCACAAATCATTGACGACACAGCCCGCAGCACTAGTCGCCAGTGTGCCCAAAATAATCACACCCAGCAATGGTAACGGTGGATTGCCCTTCGCCGCCAAACACAACCCCCACAGTGCGGGAATCATCAAAATTAATCTGCCTGCGGGCTTATCCCACCGCAGCAGCCGGAAGATCGTTAGCCAAATTGGTTCGGTTGGAGGAAGGGTTGTCATAAGTTTTAGGCTTTAGGTCTTAGGCTTTAGGGAATAACTATTCACTATCCACTATCCCCTATCCCCTAAATTAAAATTGCGAAATATCTAAAAATACGCCCTCACTTCGATCGAGTTGCGTATAATCTTTACATAAAGCTTTTTTTATTAAATACTTTTCACCAATCTTTTAAACACCTAAAATTTCTTTAACATGCCGCGAATACTAGTCGTCGATGATGATGCAGCGATCGCTGAAATAGTCTGTATTAACCTCGAAATGTCTGGCTATGATGTAAATCAGGCACCTGATGGCCTTCAAGGACAGGCAATGGCGATCCAAATTCAGCCAGATCTGATTGTATTGGATCTGATGCTACCAAAAGTTGATGGCTATACAGTCTGTCAGAGGTTGCGTCGGGATGATCGGACATCAGATATTCCGGTGCTAATGTTGACGGCTCTAAGTCAGACCCAGAATAAGGTAGAAGGGTTTAATGCTGGGGCAGATGACTATCTCACCAAACCATTTGAGATCGAGGAGCTGCTAGCCCGTGTCAGGGCACTCCTGCGGCGAACGGATCGGATTCCCCAAGCTGCTAAACATAGCGAAATTCTCAGTTATGGCGAACTGACAATGGTTCCAGAGAGATTTGAGGCGATTTGGCGGACAGCAACGATCAAGCTCACCCACCTCGAATTTGAATTATTGCATTGTCTGCTTCAGCGACATGGACAGACAGTATCGCCGAGCGAAATTCTCAAAGAAGTTTGGGGTTACGATCCAAATGACGATATTGAGACGATTCGGGTACACATTCGGCACCTGAGAACCAAGATGGAACCAGATCCACGTCGTCCCAAGTATATCAAAACAATTTACGGCGCGGGGTATTGCCTGGAACTGCAAAACGATCGAGAAGAGGAGAAAAAGTCAGCCTAAGCATCAGTTAAAGTGGTGATCGATCTGGCGGGCTAACTCTTCGATATTTGTCGAATTATCTAGAGTAACATCCGCTAAAGCGATCTTATCAGCTAGAGACATCTGGCTATCAATGCGGATTTCTGCGGCTACTTGATCGATCGAATCCCTAGTCATCACGCGATTTAATTGGCTAGCTCGATCGCAACTTACTACCCAAATCTCCGTGGTGAGATCGGTCATTTTTGCTTCAAATAGTAAGGGAATTGCAAGTACCGCAACACCATCTGGTTCAAGCTGACTAATTTCTGTCTCAAAGCAGTTTCTTACATAGGGATGGATTTGGGACTCTAACCACTGACGTTCATTTACATCCTTAAAAATAATTTCTCCGAGCCGAAGTCGATCGAGCATCCCATCTGGTTGTAAAATATCAGCACCATACCTTTGGCTAATTGCTTGTAAAATTGGCGAATTGATTGATACAGCCGATCGAGCATAGATGTCTGCATCCCAAATTGGTAAATTATATTGTTTCTGTAAATAGTTGGTAACGGTACTTTTGCCAGTACCAATTCCGCCTGTGATTCCGATTAAACGCATGTAGATTAATTGATAGTTGATAATTTGGAAAATACTAAAGATCGAGATGTTTGGGGGCTAGTTCAGACATTTAATTTGCAGCGCGACCAAGATATTTTACTTCAGAAATATCGAAAAATGCGAAAGAATAAATTTACCTTTTTTAGAGGTACTTGCCATCTATTTTATCGCGATTTACCCCCAGATTCGATTTTAAACCTAGCTCCAATTGTGTGGATTTGTGGCGATCTACATTTAGAAAATTTTGGTACTTATAAAGGTGATAATCGCCAAATTTACTTTGGCATCGATGATTTTGATGAAGGTGTGCTTGCCGCTTGTACTTGGGATGTTGCCAGATTATTGACTAGTATCTTTTTGGCAGTAGATAGCTTATCTTTTCAGCAAGACGATGGAATTAATCTAGCTCAACATTATCTTGATACTTATACAACGACTCTTCGTAATGGCAGCATTGGCGAAATTATCGAGGCAAATGTAAAAGGAGTTATCGCCGATCTACTGGATGATTTACATCGCCGCAAACGGAGTGATTTTTTAGATCAACGAACTGAATTAACTGATGGTCATCGCCAGCTCAAAATTGACGGTAAAAAAATATTAGCGGTTAGTGAACAGAAATATCAAAGCATTATGCAATCAATTAAAATGTGGGCACAAAGTCAAGTCAATCCAGAGTTCTTTGATGTTTTAGATATCGGATTTCGGGTCGCAGGTACGGGAAGTTTAGGACTCGATCGATACCTGATTTTAGTCACAGGCAAAGGTTCACCAGATCAGAACTATTTACTCGACTTCAAACAACAATTAGGTTCTAGTCTTCAACCATATCCGCCAATCGAACAGCCTCAGTGGGAAAATTCAGCAACACGGGTAATCAAGATTCAGCAACTGGTTCAGTCAGCACCGCCAGCACTGTTAGCAGCAATTGAATTTAATGGAGACAGTTATTCCCTCCGAGAACTTCAGCCTACTCAGGATAAGATTACATTAAAAGCTGGTAAGATTAGTTTTGATCAATTAGAGCAATTAATTGGCACAATGGCTCAAGTTACCGCATTTGCACATCTTAATAGTAGTGGTAAATTAGGAGCTACAACACAACAAGAGCTGATTAATTTTGGCAATAGATTGGACTGGCAAAAACAGATGCTAATGTATACTAGCAAATACGCACAACAGGTGCAGCTAGATTATCAAGATTTTTGTCAAGCTACTCAAGATTTATAATTAATTGAAGTTAAGCGTGAAATATTTTAGATTATTAATTGGGCTGGGATTAATTGTTGTGTCAGGTTGTAGTCAGACTAAAAATAGTGCGCCCCTACCACCAGAGATACCTTCGCCCATCTTTGCCGCACCGACAATTTCACCGCCATCAATTACGCCTAATTCGATTGTACGCAGCCCCTCGCCAGTAGTTCCAATTCCTGGGGTGATACCGCTGCCTATAACGCCACTACCAGTCCAAGTTGGTGATTATCAAGTAGTTGATGAATTTAAACAACCCCAATTTATGGCTCAGAGTAGTGACATTCTCCGAGCGGCAAGTCTGCCAAATAGTAGGGTGAAATTTAATCCGGCAGACTTGCTAGTAGTTTTGAAGAGTACCCGCAAGTACTTTAAGAATCGATTAGATGAGGATCAAGATCTTCAGCGAGAGGGGATATTAGGTACTCAAGGGGTAAAAGTTGCTGATATTGTCAAAACTTTGGACTTTATGGTGTTGACATTACAACAAGATATTAAGGCAAAAAGATCGATTCGGTTGCAAGATCCTAAGTTTTTAAATACCAACTTTCGATCGATCCAATGGACAGCATTCAATCCCACCGCCAAGGATGATAAACGGATCAGAATGACTAAGTATGCCGTATTTACCCATCCTGGTTCCCGCACGCCGACAAAGGAGTTTTCGGCAGGAATGTATGCGCTCAAGCCAGATACTGATGATACATTGCGATTCAAATATACCAAGCAAGATGTATTGACAAATATCTATGAACCAAAAGGTAAAGAATTTGGGGCAGTTGAACCTCTAGCTTATCTCGATCGAGAGGGGTTAGAATCAGCCTTGATGGAAGGGACTGTATTAATTAACTTTACTGACGGTACTTCTGAATTCTTTAATGTCGATCGAAATAATAATATTGCCTATATTAAAGATTTAAAACCTACTGAACAAAAACGCTACTGGTACTTTAAACCAGTGAATGCGATCAAGGGTTATGGCGGCACAATTCAGACTAAAATATCACTCAAAGCAGGGGTGACTTTTGCAGGTGATGTCTTAAATATTGGGCTGGGTAGAATTGTGGTGCGGGAAAATTTAGTTGGCGGGAAGCCAGAGCTGCACATGGGCATTATCGCCGATACTGGCGGAGCTTTCTTGCCCAATTTACATCAATTAGATTTTCTAGCGGGGGTATTTAAAAGCAAGGAAGAATTTAATGAATATACGCGCAAATTACCAGAATATACGAAGGCATATATTTTAGTGAAACGTTAGTTAATTAATTGATAATTAATAATTGATAATTAGCCAGACACAATTAAATATAAAATATCATGTAGGGTGGGCACTGCCCACAGTCAGGTTTTACGCCTATTTTTATCTGATAAATATTTGTATCTATCTACTTAGTTGATAAGCCAATACAGTTAACTAAAGTTTTGTTAGAGATCTCCGATTCCTTTGAGAAATCGGAGATCTGAATATTTGCTAGATCACTTGTTTAAAAGCTGCGACTAGTTTATCGACATTATCTTGCTTACTGTTATAACCCATCAAACCAACCCGCCAAACTTTCCCTGCAAGTTCACCCAAACCGCCACCAATTTCGATATTATGTTCGAGCAATAATTGCTTGGCGACTGCTTTACCATCGACTCCTGCGGGGATACAAACGGTAGTTAAAGTAGGTAAACGATACTGCTGTTCGACGTGCATTTTGAGACCGATCGATTCTAAACTAGACCAGAGATATTCAACATTTGTTTGGTGCCGTGTCCAGCTATTCTCGATCCCTTCTTCGGATACCAACCGCAGAGCTTCCCGCAAGCCATAGTAGAGACTGATTGGTGCGGTGTGATGATACATTCGATCGACACCCCAATATTTACCTAATAGCAGCATGTCAAGATACCAATTAGGTACTTTAGTCTGGCGGGCTAATAACTTCTCCATCGCCCGTGGACTGATCGTAAATGGCGATGCTCCAGGCGCACAACCCAAACCCTTCTGAGAGCAGCTATAGGCAAGATCGACACCCCAATCATCGAGATGGATTGGCACCCCACCTAAGCTGGTTACGGTGTCTAGGAGGAGCAAACAGTCATATTCCCGACACAGTTCACCCACACCTTCCATTGGTTGGCGGCAACCTGTAGAGGTTTCGGCGTGAACCAATCCCAGAATTTTGGGGCGATGAGCCTCCATCGCCGTGCGGAGTTCATCGAGGGAGAAATTCTGACCCCAAGGCTTGAAAATACTGCGAACATCAGCACCATAGCGTCCCGCCATATCGACGAGTCTATTGCCAAAGTAGCCAGCGACCCCAATCAGCATTACATCTCCAGGCTCAACACTATTGGCAATTGTCGCTTCCATCGCGGCTGAACCTGTACCGCTGACAGCAATGGTATGGGGGTTATCGGTTTGCCAGACATAGCGCAATAGGGACTGAATCTCATCCATAATCTGGAGAAATGCCGGATCAAGATGCCCCAAGAGGTTGGTACTCATCGCTTGCAGTACGGTTGGATTAGCATTACAAGGCCCTGGCCCTAGTAATAGGCGGTTGGGGACAGCGAGGGGACTGAGTTGCTGGAGCTGGTTGGTTTTGATAGTCATCTGGGGGCTTGGAAAAATAGCTGTACTCTAATTGTTCCTTATATCGATCGCAATTCAAATATTTACTCGCCCTCACCTGCTTTCGCACCGCGAGTTTCTAGCCAGATTGGGATTACAATAAAGCCGATCGC
Organism: Synechococcales cyanobacterium PMM_0072; assembly: GCA_949127675.1. GTDB lineage: Bacteria > Cyanobacteriota > Cyanobacteriia > Cyanobacteriales > Chamaesiphonaceae > Chamaesiphon. Next base: position 1,463 of record CASBPY010000205.1, on the reverse strand, counting down.
AATCATTAGAGCCAATACAGCAAACTTACTCGCCCACGCTAACAACTGTTCCAGCGAGACGATTTCGCCCACAAAAAAGGCGAGAGTGGTAATCACTGATGCCCAAGTCAACGCCCCAGCGAGATTAACCGCCATAAATTTGCCAAATGGCATCTCCACCACCCCAGCCATCGGACTAGAAATAATCCGAATTAACGGGATAAATCGCCCAAAGAAAACTGCTTTGACAGCATTTTCACTAAATCTAGTTTTAGTCTCTTCCAACTGGACTTCTTGAATGCGGAAGATCTTGGAACCAGCCAGAATCAATTTCCAGCCGCCGTACTTGCCGATAAAATAACCACCGATCCCGCCAATAAAGGCTCCCAGCGCGGCAGATCCCAGCACGAGCCAATAGTTTAGCTCACCACTCCCAGCCAAAAAACCACCGACGATCGTGATTGTTTCACCAGGCAAGGGAATCCCCAAATTTTCTAATAGAATGCCTACAAAGACAGCGAGATATCCATATTGATTGGCCAGTTCTTGGATTGTCTCTAGTGATAGGAATTCCATCTATACCTGAAAAGAGCTAACTTTACATTTCTATATTAACTGAGTAATTGGCATTGCGGGGTGAGGCCCACGATGGGTTTAAATTTAGCGTGATTGAATAATCTAATTTTTGTTAGTAACGGCTCTTTGGCGGGAACTATAGGTGGGAGTAATCCAAAAATCTACCAAGATTGCTGATTGGTAAATGTTTGCCATCCTGCATGTTTATAACCAGATATCTAGTAGGTTCAAGCTCGCATTTATTAACTAACCACAATTATTATGTCTAACTCACTTTCTAGTCGCCCAACTTTAGGTCAATTTAGTAGCATCGTTTGTTTCAAATCAGTAATCACTGGGATGGAAGAAGCTCTGGGCGAAAAAGCAACGGCAATTTCATTGATTACGGCTGGACGCGCTCGTGGCAAAGATTTAGTTAAAAGCCTTGGCTTGTCTGGATCTACTGAAGATTTAGCTGTAATCTCAGCCAAATTAAATGAAGCTGTTGGTGCCAATGGTACTCATCTGACTGCTATTGACAAAATCGTTCAAGACGGTGATGCGATCAAAGTTTATTGTTCCGAAACTATCTGTTCCGCTGGCGAGCCTGAGGGTTCCTCTCGCAAATGTACCTTCACATTGGGGGCAGTTTGGGGCGCGTTGGCTGAAGTAACTGGCAAAAAACTCCGTGGTACTCAAACTGAATCCGTCCTCCGTGGTGGTACTCACGATGTATTTGAATTCACCCCTGTTGAATAATCTTCAACGCTAATTAATTTAACTAGTTCAATCTCATCAACTCACTCAATCATAAATTAAGGAAAATCATGGGTATCAGCGCAATCGGTGGAATTTTACAGAACTTTGTATCGGGTACTTCCGATGTTCAAGGTGCAGCATTGGTATCTCCTGATGGATTACCACTCGCT
>CASBPY010000204.1 GCA_949127675.1 Synechococcales cyanobacterium PMM_0072 | reverse complement strand
TCAACTTTATCGTTTAAGGTGATCGTAAGATATTGGGGAATTGAGGCATGAGTTTATTGCTAAAAAGTACGATCGTTTGGTTGATGTTTATTGTCACAGAAAGCCTGAATGGGACTGTGCGAATCTTCTATCTGATACCCACTTTTGGTGATCCATTAGCACATCAAATCTCCTTTGCGATCGGGGCTAGTTTAATCGTAATAATCGCCACCATTTTTATCCCGTGGTTTCAGGCTTCACGCAGATCTCAATTGTTAGAGATTGGTCTATTATGGCTGCTATTGACGGTTGGATTTGAAATAATTTTAGGTCGATTTGTTTTAGGCTATTCCTGGCAGCAAATTGCTGCTGACTACAATATCGATCGAGGCGGATTAATGCCCTATGGACTAGTTTTATTGATACTATCGCCGATCGTTGCTGCCAAGCTGCGGGGGATTTTGCCGCAGCTAGAACGATCCGTTGCAGATCCTAAGATCTAGAAAATTGCACTCAGTGTTATCGTCACTCCAATCTGTAGGCAGGGAGAGGTGCCGATCGCCTAAATGGTCGAGATCGCTCCACCACGCAATCTACTAGTTTTTAGCTCCAAGAATCGCGATCGGCATAGCTGATGGTGGCACTCACCGGATCGAGATGCAAATTACCCCATATCAAACTTGGTACTCGATCGCTGCTGACGCGATCGATCCCTATCTGTCGAAAAAAAGCCAAAATATCGACATGTTTTATTAACGTGTCGAAAAAAGGCTAAAATATCGACATGTTTTATCGACATGTCAATTCGATCGACATATCATCCATGACTAATTTTTTGCCCGATCGACCCTACAACGACTTACCTTTATTACCGCCACCAGGGGACATTGAGACAAAAGTAGTTTTGAAAGTCTGTATTGAAGCCCGTGCAGCGGTAGCAGAGCTAAAACAGTGTGGTGGCTTGATTCCTAATCAGGCGATGTTAATTAATACAATCCCAGTTCTCGAAGCGCAAGCTAGTTCAGCGATCGAAAATATCGTCACTACAGCCGATCGATTGTTTCAATATGCCAGTACGCCAGAGGCGGAGATGGATAGTGCAACTAAAGAAGCACTCCGCTACAGCAGAGCTTTATCCTCTGGTTTCCAGTCGATCCAAACTCGACCGCTAACCAAACAGACCGCAATTGAAGTTTGCTCAACGATCAAAGGGGTTGATATGGAGATTCGGCGCACGCCTGGAACTGCGTTAATTGAGGCTAATAGCGGTCAAATAATTTATACGCCGCCTGAAACAGAGGCGGTTTTACAATCAAAACTTACGAACTGGGAGAAATTTATCCATCAAGCAACAGAATACGACCCGCTGGTGCGGCTGGCGGTGATGCACTATCAGTTTGAAGCGATTCATCCATTTACAGATGGCAATGGGCGGACGGGGCGGATTCTTAATATCTTGTTTTTGATAGATCTGGGTTTGTTAGAGATTCCAGTGCTGTATCTCAGTCGCTATATCATTCAGCACAAGCAGGATTATTATCAATATTTGAATCGGGTTACGGCGCAGGGCGATTGGCAGAGTTGGATTTTGTTTATGCTGAATGCAGTTCTAGAAACAGCACGGTGGACAACGCAGAAGATTCAATCAATTCGTCAATTGATGGAGATTACGGCAGACTATGTAAGGGAGACTCGTCCGAAGGTGTATAACAGAGATCTTCTCGATCTGATTTTTATTCAGCCTTATTGTCGGATTGCCAATGTTGTTGATGCTAAAATCGCTCACCGTCAAACTGCGGCAAATTATCTGAAGGAGCTATGTGAGATTGGGGTGTTGGAGGAAGCAAAGATCGGGCGAGAGAAGCTATTTATTCATCCTCGATTTCTCCAATTGCTGACGGCAGACAACCATACGGTCTATCCCTATTAAATAAATGTCGTTTTTAGCTCAACTTACCTCTTATCCCGAATTCCCTGAATCGATAAAATTGGATCAGACTTAAATATACGATGACTTACCGATCGAATCTATAGATTTTAAGTTTGACGATCGGTGGCTACCAGTCATTTCTTAGGTCGATCGATCTGCGTTTCACCCTGCCAACATTTACCACCCAAACTCTCAGACTTATCCCAATTAATTTTCACCTGCGTAATCCCCGCCAGACTATTATCATAAATCCACTCCGCATCGCGGCTTTTGGTGGCTAATCGAATACAACCATGCGAAGCCGGATAGGGTGGTAGCGAATAGGCGTGAAAAGCGATCGCCCGATCCCAATGCAGCCAACTAACGTACTTCGCCTCAGGATATTTCTCCAGCACACAATCGTAACCTTGGATCGTGTATGATGGTGGCGATAATGGCGTACAGCGCGAACCTGACAGCTTACTATCGGCAATCGATCGACAGTCCACATCGCACCTCCCTGCGCCAGGAGAAGCATTAAATCGAACGGGGAGGGTTTCGGTACTCAAATCGGCGTTTGCCCAGTTCAACGCCACGGTACTATAGGTTTTGCCATGAATATCTACCTGAATATCGCGAATATAAGTACCCGCAGTATCACCTGTAAAACCGCTCACACGCTTAGTTTTGTTCTGCTTACGTCCGCATAAATTCCACTGAGAACCCTGAGTAACGCGAGGTTTTCGGATTGGGGGCGGTTCTGTGGGCGTGGGTTGCGGTTCGGGAACTGTTACAGGTGGGGATATTTGAGCGATCGAATGTGTATTCGTCAGCCCCAGAGGGGGATAGGCGATCGATAATAAAAATAGACTCCATAACACAACCATAAATCTCATCCCAAAACAGGCGGTTGCGTCTTCTCCAATTTCCAGGTAATCAGCGATCCTAAACCAAATAGACTAACCATCTGAACTGCGGGGTACTCCCGCCAGAACGGTAATCCGTTTGGCGGTGAGGGGGATAGCAGGTGAGACGACGATTGCCCGTCCCACAAGACTCGAAATCTTTAGATCGAGGGAGATGGGGCGGGCATGTTGTCGCCCACAACTACTCTGGCAAACCCTTGATATAATCCCTGATTGTCTCTGAAACCTTTCGATCTGTCTTTGCTGCATACGATAAAAGCCTCTCATATTCCTTGTCGGATAACATCACCCTTAGCATTTTTTTCCGTTGCATACTAGTTCTATTTAGTGCTATAATTATAGCATCAGAACTACCGCTGACCTGATTCGTTACTCATCGTGGAGCCGAAATTCTGGGCAAGGGTTTGTACCTTGAAAACATAATGTATAGGATTCCAGTGAGGAGAATTGCATTTCGCAATCCCGTTCGCTGGGTAAAACATCGTTAATTTTGATGCTATTAGCTTTCACTTTAGACCTCGATCGTGAGGAAGCTGTGAGGGTCAAAAACTAAAATCTTTTTAACTGGCGAGCAATTGCCTCGATCGATAGAAATAAAATCGTGCCAAACCCATTGGTACCAAATTGATCGAGCAAGATGGATAGTGGTAAAGGTTGATCGGTATATTCAACTAATAGCGTCGTTTAACATTCATTGTATAGCATTAGATCTGGGCGATCAACTTAATAAATCATGACGATAGCAAACCCCCGACACAGACTATCGCTCCAGATTCGCGGTGCGGTTCAGGGGGTCGGTTTTCGTCCGTTTATTTATCGACTTGCCACCGAATTACAGCTAACAGGTTGGGTTACTAATGACTCGGCAGGAGTACTCATCGAAGTAGAAGGTACTGAAGATCGATTGGTTATCTTTCAGCACCGCTTAACAACAGAACAGCCACCGCGATTGCAGATTCACCAGATCGAAACCATCTGGATCGAGCCTATTGGTGACACCGAATTTATTATCCGCATCGCAGAACTAGAAGGGGAAACACCTAAATCAGCGATCGTCCTACCCGATTTGGCTACTTGCCCTGACTGCTTGAGCGAAATATTCGATCCTAGCGATCTCCGTTACCGTTACCCCTTTACAAATTGCACCAACTGCGGCCCCCGCTACAGCATCATCGAGGCATTGCCCTACGATCGCATTCGCACCTCGATGAAAGATTTTCCGATGTGTGCTGCCTGTCTTGCCGAGTATACCAATCCACTCAGTCGTCGATTCCACTCCCAACCTAACGCTTGCCCAGCTTGTGGGCCAAAGTTGGAGTTGTGGGATCGGGATGGGCAAGTTCTCGCTAGTGGAGATCGCGCTTTACTCGCCGCTGTTACCCAAATCGCTGAGGGGAAAATTTTAGCAATTAAAGGATTGGGTGGATTTCAGATCATCGTTGATGCGCGAAATCATGATGCTGTCCAACTTCTCCGCCAGCGCAAACAGCGTCCCCACAAGCCATTTGCGGTGATGTATCCCGATCTAGCCCAAATTCAGGCAGATTGTATCGTTTCCGAACTAGAAGTAAGCCTGCTGAGATCGCCTGAAGCACCGATCGTTCTGCTCCGCCAGCATCACCAATTAACATTAGCCTGCGAAGCCGTTGCACCCAGAAATCCCGATCTTGGTGTGATGCTGCCCTATACACCGCTCCATCACTTATTGATGGCAAAGATCCAGTTTCCCGTCGTTGCGACGAGTGGTAATCTGGCTGACGAACCTATTTGCATCGACGAGCAGCAAGCACTAGAACGCTTGGGACAGATCGCCGATGTCTTTCTCGTCCACAATCGCCCGATCGTTCGCCCTGTAGATGATTCGATCGTGCGGGTGATGGTCGATCGTCCTTTGATACTCCGTCGCGCCAGAGGTTACGCGCCGATGCCGATCGTCAATGGGGATGGGGACACCGATCCAGATCGCCAAATCCTCGCGGTAGGCGGACATTTGAAAAATACGATCGCCCTGAGTTTCGATCGGCAAATCATCCTTAGCCAGCACATTGGTGATTTGCAAACAGTTTCAGCATTTGAGAATTTCCAAACTGTCATCGCTAGTTTGAGTAGCATTTACGAATTTAAACCCGACACGATCGCCTGTGATGCCCATCCTGATTATCTCTCCAGCCAATTTGCCCACAAGTTAGGGCAACAATTAGCGATTCCGGTAATTCCCGTTCAGCATCACTACGCCCATGTCTTGTCCTGTATGACAGATAATCACATCGCTCCACCCGTGCTGGGTATCGCCTGGGATGGGACAGGGTATGGATTGGATGGGACGATCTGGGGTGGTGAATTTCTATTAGTCACAGAAAGAGCGTGGGAACGAGTTGCACATTTTCGGACATTTCCCTTGCCAGGGGGAGATCGAGCCATCAAAGAACCCCGCCGTGCCGCAGTGGGAATGCTCTGGGAACTCTTTGGAGAACGTCTACGAGAAATGCCTCAACTCAAGCCACTGCGAGCTTTTTCACCCCAGGAATTCCAGCAGATCGCCGTGATGTTATCTAAACAAATTAATGCGCCATTAACTTCGAGTGTGGGGCGGTTATTTGACGCGATCGCTTCTTTATTAGATCTTAGACACCAAGCCAGTTTTGAAGGACAAGCGGCGATGGAGTTAGAGTTTATCTTAGATCCGGCAATAGATGAATATTACGAATTCGATACTCGATCGAATATCATTAATTGGTCGCCCGCGATCGTGGCAATCTTAAACGATCTCGATCGTCAAGTACCCCTAAATTGGATTTCTGCCAAATTCCATAACACTTTGGTTGAAATTATCATTTCGATCGCTCAACAGGTCGGGGTATCGCAAATTGCCCTTACTGGGGGCTGTTTTCAAAACAAGTATTTAACCGAACGCGCCGTCCAAAGATTGAGACAAGAGGGTTTCAATCCATTCTGGCACCATCAGATTCCACCGAATGATGGTGGTTTGGCTGTGGGACAGACGATCGCAGCCTATCGCGAACTGCGATCTCGTTAAAATAATAACCAACCTTAAAATCGATCACGATGTTAACACGAGTCTCCGTTGACCAAGAAGTATTCGATCGAGAACTGACTATAATATGAGTACTTCAAGCATTTATTTATGTGTCTAGCAGTACCGGGGAAAATTCTGAGTATCTGTGGTGATGACTTAACGAGATCGGGTAAAGTTAGCTTTGGCGGCGTTGTTAAGGAAGTGAGTTTGGCTTATGTCCCTGAAGCGCGAGTGGGAAATTACGTGATCGTCCATGTGGGATTTGCGATCGCCATTTTAGATGAAGCAGAAGCCGAGCAAACCCTTCGAGATCTAGCGCAAATGACATTAGTCGTAGGGGCGGGTTTATGCGATTAATAACGATCTTACTTTCAACAGTCGAACAAAACCCGCCCGATCGCCTTGCGGTTTCCATCAGTTAAGCATGGAGATTATTTATGAAATTCGTCAATGAGTTCCGCGATGCCAAACTTGCCCAACAATTAGCCCAGGAAATTGCTTCGATCGTCACTCAAGCCTGGACGATTATGGAAATTTGTGGCGGACAGACTCATGCGATCGTCAAGTACGGCATTGACGAACTGCTGCCAAACCAGATTACGCTGATCCATGGCCCTGGTTGTCCCGTCTGCGTTACACCGATCGAATCGATCGATCGAGCAATTTCGATTGCGACTCAACCAAATGTAATTTTGTGTTCCTTTGGCGATATGTTGCGCGTACCTGGTAGTGGAATCGATCTACTAACTGCCAAAGCAACCGGAGCCGATATTCGGATTATTTATTCGCCCTTGGATTGTCTAAAAATTGCCCAGGAAAATCCCGACAAACAAGTTGTCTTTTTTGCGATCGGTTTTGAGACAACTGTACCCGCGACAGCAATGACAATCGATCGAGCAAAAAAACTAGATCTGCAAAATTTCTCAATGCTGGTATCGCATGTCTTGGTACCTCCAGCGATGGAGGCAATTCTGGGTTCGCCTGACTGCTGTATCCAAGGGTTCCTTGCGGCTGGACATGTCTGTGCGGTGATGGGCTATAACGAATACATCCCGATCGCCCACAAGTACCGCGTGCCCATTGTGGTGACAGGATTTGAGCCATTAGATGTTTTGCAGGGGATTCATATATGCGTGCGACAATTAGAATCAGGCACCGCAAAGGTGGAAAACCAATATACTCGCGCTGTTAGACGTGAAGGTAATCCCACAGCCATGCAATTAATCGGCGAAGTGTTCGAGATCGTGCCTCAACAGTGGCGGGGAATTGGGGAGATTGCCCAAAGTGGTCTGGGCTTGCAAGCCAAATATGCCGCATTCGATGCCCAAACGCGCTTTCCGTTAACATCGGCTGGCAAGGATGATAAGCACTGTGCTGAGGCGGCTGGATGTATCAGTGGACAGATTTTACAAGGGCTGAAGAAACCTCATGAATGTGCTGCTTTTGGGACTGTTTGCACCCCAGAACATCCATTAGGTGCGCCGATGGTTTCCTCCGAAGGAGCCTGTGCCGCTTACTATCACTATCGCCAGCATCAAACATAATGTCAGAGCCTAAAGATTTCAGTTTAGCCTGTCCGATTGAGATCGATCGATATCCCCATGTGATGTTAGCCCACGGTGGCGGGGGCAAGTTGATGCACCAATTAATCAACCAGATGTTTGTGCCAACATTTAGGATACCGACTAACTGTCAACATGATGCGGCAGCGATCGATCTCCCCAGCACCCCTGGGCATCCCGCAGCCAGAATTGCTTTTACTACCGATTCCTATGTCGTCCATCCGCTATTCTTTCCGGGCGGGGACATTGGATCTTTAGCTGTAAATGGGACAGTCAACGATCTGGCAATGGCTGGAGCGCGTCCACTGTACCTTAGTGCCAGCTTCATTTTGGAAGAGGGGTTGCCGATGTCCACCCTATGGCAAATCGTCCAATCCATGCAACAAGCTGCTCGGATTGCCAACGTGCAAATCGTCACTGGTGATACTAAAGTAGTCGATCGAGGTAAGGGAGATGGGATATTTATCAATACTGCTGGGGTGGGCATCATTGAATCTGACCTAATTATTGCCCCTCAATCCGTTCAGCAGGGAGATGCAGTCCTCTTAAATGGCGATATCGGTCGTCATGGAATGGCGATTATGGCAGTACGAGAGGGTTTGGAGTTTGAAACGGTCATCGCCAGCGATACCGCACCACTCGCGGATTTGGTACTCAAATTATTAGCTGCGGGTCTCGAAATCCATATCCTCAGAGATCTGACTCGCGGCGGGTTAGCCAGTGCTTTAAATGAAATTTCCCTCGCGGCTAATATGGGCATCTCGATCGACGAGAATCTCATCCCCGTGCGAGAGGACGTACAGGGAGCCTGTGAAATTCTCGGCTTCGATCCCCTGTATGTCGCCAATGAGGGACGTTTTATTGCCTTTGTCCCCCAGGTACAGGTAGAGACAGCCTTGCAAATCATGCGATCACATCCATTGGGGGAAAATGCCTGTGAGATCGGTCGGGTAACAGATAATAGCTCTAATCTAGTGACGATGCGAACCTCGATCGGCTCTACTCGAATTGTCGATCTGCTTAGTGGGGAACAGCTACCACGCATCTGTTAAATAAATC
>CASBPY010000203.1 GCA_949127675.1 Synechococcales cyanobacterium PMM_0072 | reverse complement strand
GCGATCGCATCATATCGCCCTAATAGTAAAATATAGAAGGGACGACCATTCGTTGCAGACTTACCCCTGTAGTCGTAGGCTGGCGCATTATTCGGCGGATATACCTTGCCCTCAAATTCACTCCGAACACCCCAGATCGCTACCGCATAACCATCTTTTTTGAGATAGTCTTCGAGCATCCGTTTGCTAACTTTATTGACATCACCATCATCAGGTTGTAAATCGGTGACAACAGCAATTAACTGTTCACCTTTAGCAGCTTTAAGATCGGGAAAAGCATCAGCAATCTTACTAGTTTGTCCTGTATAGAAGCTAGTACCAAAAGACTTTTGAAACTCAGCTCGATCAATTAGTTTTCTACCACTATCGATACGTGCATATTCGACCCCACCAGAAGCAGCTAAGGATACTCGATCTAGTAGTTTGAGAGTTTGAATATAGCGACTATTAGCATCTTTGGCATAGCCCACCATCGAAGCTGAACCATCAAGGGTAAGGATGAATTTGCTTTTATTTGTAGCTGTGTCAGATCCAGTTTTAGATTCATCAAATTTGCAGGGGAGTGCAATACTACCATCTGCAACTTTACCACCCTCGACCGACCCGATCGCTTTTTGACCTTGCTGACAACCTGAAACAGCCAGCAATAATGCCAGAAAGAGAGAATAACCAGAGATAGCTTGATATTGACGAGGGAAAAGATTCATACACACCACTGACGATTGACAATATATCTACACTTTAGATCTCACAATACGTGAAACTAGTACAAAAAATTTAATGTAAGTCACCGTACATTTCGCACTATTAGTCAAAGCTATAGACTTAAAGTACCCAGATTGGGCTATTTAGTAACTTAGGATTGTGAACATAGCAGAACCTGTGGGGAAATAGATACTCGCAACACGGCTACCTAAGTTAGAATATATCGATGTCCAAAAATAGCGGCTGTATTCCGTTCGGGTTCCTCGAATATGGAAGCACACCAAGAAGAGTATTCAGATGAAAGTTGGCGATGCTGCTCCCACATTTACCGCTCCAGATCGAGAAGGGAAGAGTATTAGTCTTCAAGACTTTCCAGATCGATCGATAGTATTGTATTTTTATCCTAAAGATAACACCCCAGGCTGTACGACTGAAGCGATCGATTTCACAGCCAAACTAGCTGAGTTTCAGGCAGTCAATACCCAAGTGATTGGCATTAGTCCCGATTCGATCGCGTCTCATGGTAAATTTATCGACAAACATAATCTCAAGATTATTCTTCTCAGTGACCCCGAACATCAAATTGCCGAAAGTTATGGTGTCTGGCAACTAAAGAAATTTATGGGTAAGGAATATATGGGGATTGTTCGATCGACATTTCTAATTGATCCGACTGGAGTTATCTCACAGATTTGGTCTAATGTTCGTGTCAAAAATCACGTCGATACAGTTTTGAAATTGATAGTTGATAATTGATAACTGATAGCTAATATAGTAGAAGCCTCTTCTTTCTTCCTCTGTGACCTCTGCGTCTCTGTCTTGATTCGCTAAACCGTCGGGAAACCCGACGAGCGCGAATCGCTGCGGTTTAATAAAATATCGATCGGAGGTTGGTAACAAATTTCCTATGAATACAGAGCCACACAAACCAATTTATCTAGATCACCATGCCACAACACCTGTAGATCCGCGTGTTTTAGCGGCGATGTTGCCATATTTTACCGAACATTTCGGCAACCCTACTAGCACCACTCATCAATATGGCTGGGCAGCGGAAGCTGCGGTTACAGGTGCAAGAGAGACGATTGCAGCAGCTATCGGTGCAAGCCCTGAAGAGATTGTATTTACTAGTGGTGCAACCGAGGCAAATAATCTCGCTCTCAAAGGAATTGCTGAAGCCTATTTTGCGAAAGGGCAACATATTATCACCCTCCAAACTGAACATAATGCTGTATTAGATCCCTGTATATATCTAGAATCGTTAGGTTTTACAGTTACTTATATACCTGTAAAATCAGATGGGTTGCTAGATCTGGATCGACTAAAAGATGCCATTCGTCCAGATACAATTTTGGTGTCAATTATGGCAGCAAACAACGAGATTGGCGTAATTCAACCACTTGCTGAAATTGGTAACATCTGCCGAGAAAGGGGCGTTCTATTTCATACTGATGCTGCTCAAGCGATCGGCAAAATCCCCTTAGATGTTAACTTATTAAATATCGATCTAATGTCGATCACCGCTCATAAAGTATATGGACCAAAAGGGATTGGCGCACTATATGTTCGTCGGCGCAACCCGCGCGTGAAAATATCTCCCCAATTGCACGGCGGTGGACACGAGCGGGGGATGAGATCGGGTACATTATATCCACCGCAAATCGTTGGCTTTGCTAAAGCTATCGAAATTGCTCTAGCAGATATCGATCTCAATACGTCCAAATTGATCGAATTGCGTGACAGATTGTGGTCGCAACTGAGTCCAATTGAGGGCATTTATCTAAATGGGCATCCCACTCAGCGACTAGCGGGAAATCTGAATATTAGCGTCTCAGGTGTAGATGGAAACGCACTCCTACTAGGCTTGCGCCCCACTGTCGCCCTCTCCTCTGGCGCAGCTTGCAGTTCCGCCAAAATTGCCCCTTCTCACGTCCTCCAGGCGATCGGTCGGTCTGAATCTCTAGCATATTCAGCACTTCGGTTTGGAATTGGGCATACTAATACAGTAGGTGAGATCGATCGAGTTGCCCAAGCGACGATCGAGACGATTCAAAGTCTACGGAAGTTAGCTTTGAGATCGTGACAGTTTACAGCTATAATCGAAAGTAACCAAGAGTGATCGCCTCAAGGAAGAGCAAGCCAAGCCAATCTTCTTTAAACCTTTCGGTAATCCAAACTGGAAGCGGTCGTCTACTTGACAAAATTTTCGTGGGTTCTGGATAGACCACCACCGTTGTATCTAAATTATTAGGTCTAACGGAGTTTGAGAGAATTGGAAAATCGCCCAATTCGACCGATTGTAGAAGGCTACAAATGACAACTCTCTACGAAGAAGTTGGAATAGAAGAGACATTAGGTATTGATGCAAGCTCTCCTCTAGCGATACGATTGCCGTTTCCCTTTTATGAGCGGCTGTACCAATGCCTAGATTCTTGCCAACAGGGAGATATTTGACGATCGATAGCTATACGTCTGAGTTATTGGCGCAGTGCATCATTTAGCACTTAGCAAAGCAAACAGATGTCAACCATCTAGCTACCGATTGGATTTTTCTACCTACATCTCGCGCCAAATATTACTACATCATACCAGCAACGCTCGGCACCAGTCGATTCTCAGTGACCGGACGTGCTGCTAATTTTCGAGGAAATTGAATGCCAAAGCAAATAATTATTGCGGAACAACACCGCATTGGTGCCGTATTTGGGGAAGACCAAATTCAAGAGTTGGTAGTAGCGACCGGACAACATCAGGTCAGTGATATCTATCTTGGCATCGTCGAAAATGTGTTGCAAGGGATCGATGCTGCGTTTATAAACATCGGCGACCCGTCTCGGAATGGATTTATCCACGTTACTGATTTAGGCCCACTCCGACTTAGACGCAGTGCCGGTTCGATTACTGAATTGCTCGCACCACAGCAAAAAGTGCTAGTGCAGATCATGAAGGAACCAACGGGCAATAAAGGCCCTCGGTTGACTGGAAATGTCAGCCTGCCAGGTCGTTATGTCGTATTGATTCCGTTTGGTAAAGGCGTAAATCTATCTAGACGAATTCGCTCTGAAGGTGAGCGCAATCGGCTCAGAGCTTTAGCTGTGCTATCCAAGCCTGCTGGCATGGGTCTATTGGTACGGACAGAAGCCGAAGGTACTACCGAAGATGCGATTCTAGAGGATCTAGACCAACTTCAAAAGCAGTGGGAAACTGTTCAGCAGGATGCGAACACCACCCGCGCACCAGCTTTACTTAATCGCGATGATGACTTTATTCAGCGCGTCCTCAGAGACATGTACGCTGATGATGTCAATCGGATCGTCGTAGACTCTCAGCAAGGACTCAAGCGGGTCAAACAGACGCTCCAGGGCTGGAATGATGGTCAATTGCCAGCGGGTGTAGTTGTCGATCAACATCGGGAACGTCAACCAATTCTAGAATATTTCCGCGTCAATGCGGCAATTAGGGAAGCATTGAAACCGAGAGTAGATCTGCCTTCTGGTGGGTATATTATCATTGAGCCGACGGAGGCTCTGACGGTAGTGGATGTCAACTCTGGTTCCTTCACTCGATCGAATACCTCCCGCGAAACAGTACTATGGACAAATTGCGAAGCAGCAACTGAAATCGCCCGCCAGATGCGACTACGAAATATCGCAGGGGTAATCATCATCGATTTTATCGATATGGATTATCGCAAAGATCAACTCCAAGTGCTCGAACATTTTAATAAGCAACTAAGGGTTGATAAAGCTAGACCCCAAATCGCCCAGTTATCCGAACTCGGATTAGTCGAACTGACCCGCAAACGCCAGGGTCAAAATATTTACGAGCTATTTGGTGAAACTTGCGCTACCTGCGGCGGTTTAGGACATTTAGCCCATGTGCCTGGGGAAGCTGTCTATGATGTAAATGGCGAAGCAGTGGCGGTTTCATTAGTTTCCACATCACCTCAACGTGAATATCGCGGTCGCAGTAATACTGAGAATAGTTCGACCTCCGGTAGAAGTTTGACTAGAGGACCACGCCGGAACGATCGAACCTTACCAGATCTGCGTCAACCAATACCAACTCCAGAAGTTTGGGATGCTTTTGGTCAAGAAGGCGCGGAAAGTGGAGCTGATTTCAACCTCGTCAATCATCCTAGCTATCAAGAGCAAAGTGGAGGCAAAAAACGCCGCCGCCGTGTAGGGAGAACTGAACGGGAAGAAGTAGTACGGAATGTACCCCGCCCAACCACCAGTAGCGATAGTCCCCGCCTACCAATTCCAAATGGCACTGGTAATCGAGTGATCATTGCTGCTAATCGAACAACTGCACCTGTCTCAGAGGAGACTTCAAAGGCGACTCTTGTTAGTCGTAATTTTGCACCGCCAGAACTCGAAGCATACGTCCCAGAGCCGCTAGATGTGGAGATTACTGAATTAACAGGAGTAACTGAAGATCCCGAACGGGAACGTCCTGGTAAGCCCCAGCGGGTGAAACCGACCCGTCCAACGATCGAACCACCAGAAGTAGTTCAAGTTGAAATGTCGGATCTAGAGAAGGAAACCTATGCCTGGATGGGAATTTCACCACTAGTAAAACTCGGTCGGGAATTAGTTAATCCCAAAACAGCGATTATCAATGTTGT
>CASBPY010000202.1 GCA_949127675.1 Synechococcales cyanobacterium PMM_0072 | reverse complement strand
TTCGTGACTTTTTTAGTTTGAAGCCTGATTTCAACCCCAGAATTTCCAAGATATCTCTCAAAATATAGACAGCTTTTGACCTCAAAGCCGCACTATGTCGTAAATTTAGAATTGCTGTGAATGCCTATGATGCGTCAACCGGAAAACTTTTATGGCAAACGCCAGAGATCCCGATGAGACATATCGATAGTCTGGTTGTAAATGGCGATCGACTATTTTTAGCCGCTAACAATCTGTTTACTAAAAACCCAGATGTTCGCGGCATGGTACAGTCTTTTGCCGCACGCTAGGTCGAATCGATCCCACCCAATTTTACCCTACTCATTAATTACCGCTATTCTCCTGCTTTACTTCAGCGAGACTTTATCGCCCACTTGCCACACCTTAATTCCCTGTTTCGTATACACCGCTAAGGTTTTGCGGTCTGGGCTAAGGGCGTGGAGTCCAATGGGCTGGTTCTCACCTATGCCCGTGATGGTTTTGAGTGCTTGCCCTGTTTGTGGATCCCATTGGGTGAACGAGAAGCCATCGATATTAGAGCCATATCCAAAAATTCCGGCAGATGACCAGTTGATTTGTTCGAGCGCGCCCACCTTATCAATCGTTTTCACAGGTTTGCCAGCTTGCAAATCCCAAATCAACAATTGTTGTTTGATGGCAGTAGCCAATTGTTTGCCATTGGGTGAAAAGGTCAATGCGGTGGTTTTGACGGGGCTATTGACAGCGAAGGAAGTTACCTTTTTGCCGCTGGTGATATCCCAGACCTCAACCAAATTATCACCTGCATTGGGTGGGAAGGCGATCAGTCGCTGATCTGGGCTAATGGCTAAGGGTAAATTGAGACTATTCGCTGGTTGGAAGTCGGCAGGGATAGTTTGAAGGAGTTTGCCGCTGCTTAAATCCCACACTTTCAGGGTCAAGGGATCCATTTTCGGCTTTCGTGCCCAAGGGTCAACAACTGCTAAGGTAATGAGCTTCCCACCAGCGATTGGATCGGCGACTTCCCCCCCTTCTAGACGCTGGCGCACGTTACCCGTCGCGAGATCGCGCACTTGGACTTCTTGAGGAGCAGCGGTAATCACCTCCTTACCATCATGACTAAACGCCAGGGATGACAGGACAGTTTTGAGGGTGCGTGAACTACCCAAGCTACTGTGCCAGGTATGAGCAACCTTTTTGGCGGCTAAATCCCAAATTTCAACAACATCGTCATCTCTTCTCAGGTAGCCAACGGCAAGTTGCTGCCCATTGGGGCTAAACGCCATATTTTTAGGTATCGTTGTATAACCCGTAATTTTGGCAACCATCGGGAAAGGATCGTTGCCTGGAGGGGTACTGATTTCTGTGGGTGGGAGAGCCAAGCCAATATACAGAACCACTGTGGCGATCTCGTAGGTGCCCAATATCCCCCATAGAGGTCGCTGAAAGCGGGACGGGAAGTGTCTCCCCACAATGGCTCCTATTACTGATCCCACAAGCGAGCCAATCGGCAGAATCATGATATAAGCGATCATAAGGGCCAGTCCGCTATATGGGCCACCAATCAGGCTACTGGGGTTCGCTTCATAAAATAACATCCCTAGGATTAAGCAAATAAACGCGCCGAGAATGGCGGGAACGACTAGGGATGTGGCAGGAAGGACTGGGGTTTTCCCTCGTTGCGATCGTTTCCAAATACTAGTGGCAATTCCCCCCACGATCGTCCCTACGACACTAGCGACAACCAAGCTGACCAAGGTGATGGATAGCAGTTTTGGAATAATCGTTTCTAAAAAGAAGTCAAGGTTAAGGTATGGCATGGGGACGACGTAAGAGGATCGATTGGCAAATACAGCTATTGCCGGAAAAATCGCAATGAGTCTGTGTTGATATCTTCCATTATTAAACGGAAAGCCTCCTCCTAAAAGATCGGATGTGCCCATCTCACTAATATTACGTGCGTCGAGTTTGCACCGATCGATTGGCTCCCAGCAACAAACCCATCCGCAAGAGTCACAGACAGCGGATAATGGAGATCGATCGAATATTTAGCACTATATATTTATGACTACAGCGGCTCAAACTCCAGCATTTGCCGACGGAATTCAATATTTTGGGGAGCTGTTCCCTGGCTTCGATACCCACGGAACGACACCAGTTATCGCTGCTGGGCAAACGGGCATCACCGATACCAGCAATCCCGCCGCCGCTTTTCAAACGCTCCTCTACGCCGACGCGCTGCGCTATCTCACGCTGCAAGTCTGCGCCAGTAAAGCATCGGGACATCCAGGTGGTTTTGCCAGCCAAGCTGAAGCTTATGCTTCCCTAGTGATGCTCGGTCATAAGAATATCATTACTGAAGTCGGACACCATGCCCCAGGCTTTTATAGTGCCATGTTTCTCGATCGCTCTCTCGAAGCGATGGGCATCAATACCGTGCAACAATTGCGCGACAAGTTCCGTGAAAAATATGGATTAATCGGGCACTTGTCCGGCTTTATACCAGGTATTCTCGCTCCCGCAGGGCCACTCGGTCAAGGTCAACATTTTGCGATGTCTGCGGCGAAATTGCACCCTGGTAAATTATTCCCCTTCACCGTCGGCGATGGTGGTTTGGGTGAGCCATATATTATCAGTGCGATGCAGCATTTCCATACCGCTTTCCCCAGCGTGACGAATTTCTTACCTGTGTTGGTATGGAATGGTTATAGTCAGGAACATCATAGTATGGTGTCTACGAAAACTAATGCTGAGATGATTAGTTATTGGCAGGGTAACGGGTTTGAAGAAGTTATTTTAGTTAATGCTAAGGATTTCGACGATCAAAATCAAACGGGCGAATATGTCGATAGTACTATTTTCTCCCCAGAAAAACGGTTAGCCTTTACTCAAGCCATCCTCACAGGTATTGATAAAGCCGCTAAATCCGCCCTGAGTGGAAAACTCACCGTCTTCATCATCAAACAACTCAAAGGTGCAGGCGTTCACGCCACAGGTTCCAAATCCCATAACCTCTATGCCCATCACACCCTCGATAATGCTGACATTATCGCTGGCTTAAAAGCCCGCGCCCTCCATCCCCAAGCCTGGGAATTAGTCCGCACTAACTGCGAACGTGCTGGCGGTGGTTCATCCTCCAAAGTCGCCGTCACCGAATCGACATTACCAGTACCCAGCCTCGGCACCCTCCCCCTCGAAGAATACGCCCAAGGCGAAGCCAAAGTCTCCACCACCGCAATGGGGCGATTAGTCGGCTACGTCGGACAGCAAGACAAAAACTTTATCGTCACCAACGCCGATGGGAACGAAGCTTCAGGGATTGCTAATATCAACCAAGCCCTAAAAATCATCCACCCCACTACCGACGATTTATACTTCCAAGCACCCAATGGGCAAGTCTACGAACCCCTGAGTGAAGATGCTTGCGCGGGACTTGCCGCCGGATTAGCTCTCATGGGTGCCCGCACCCTATGGTGTTCCTACGAATCCTTCGCCATCAACGGTTTACCCATCTGGCAAACCGTCACCCAAGCAATGGCAGAATTGCGCCGCCTCACCCCTTCTACGATCACCCTCTACACCGCAGGCGCACTCGAACAGGGGCGCAACGGTTGGACACACCAACGCCCCGAAATCGAAGCCTACTTCGCCTCAATGATGCGGAATGGTAACGTCTTCCCCCTCTTCCCCTGCGATGCGAATAGCATTCAGGTTTGCTACGACTGGGCATTAACCACAGTTAATAAAGGCATAGTCATTACCGCTAGTAAATCACCCTTACCCATCCGCACTACCTTCGCCCAAACTCGGCAAGGTTTAGAAGATGGCGCGGTAGTCTTGCAAGAAGTAGCTGGTGATAAGCAAGTAGTCTTTGCAGTCATCGGTGACATGACGCTAGTTCCCGCATTTGAGGCGGCTGCATTTTTAAAAACCGAGGGAATCGGCTCAAAAATCGTCTCGATTATCAATCCACGGCGGTTGTATCGTCCCACTGATGTTGCCTGGGATACCTGTAGCGAACCAGACGGCGGTTTCCTCAGCGATGCTAAGTTTACCGAAATCTTCGGCGGCAATGCCTTAATCGGCGTAACAGGTGGCGCACCTGCGATGTTGGAGCCTGTGATGTTGCGATCGACTGCTCCGCGCGACACCTTCGCCTGGAAGCGGGGGGAAACTACCGCAACTGCGGGTGAGTTGATGGCGTTTAATGGTTTGACGGCTGAGGCTTTATGTAAACGGGGGATTGAGTTGGTTAAGTAAAAGTTTAGATTAGTTAATATCCCTGTCTCTTTACGTGATAGGGATTTATTATTTATTTTGTGCTTGAAATTTGAGCGATCGAAGTGACTGACAGTATTTTAGAACGAGTAAGAACAGCAGCAACCAAACGGCTGCTATTTCTACCACACACGATTCGGCAAATGTCACGTCCAGATCGAATGATTACCACCAAAGATGTCGAATGCGTCATCATGACAGGTGACGTAATCGAAGATTATCCTGAAGATTTTAGAGGGCATAGTTGTCTAATCATGGGTGCTGGGAAAGATTTGAGAGCGATTCATGTTGTCTGCGCTCCCAAGGATGAATATTTAGCTATCATTACAACATACCGTCCCGATCCAACTCAGTGGACACCCGATTTTAGAGAGAGGCTTGCATAATATGGAATGTTTATATTGCAAAGCACAGATGCGGCGGGGAACAGCCCCTTTTAGTATCGATCGAAATGGCTACCATATTTCGTGGGATGCGGTTTCTGCGTGGGTGTGCGATCAGTGTGGCGAATCGTTATTTGAAACGAAGGAAATCGATGCAATTCAGGAAGCATTGACTGTTTTAGATCGTGAAACGGTTGCATTGGCTCATAAGTAGGTTAGATGGTAGATTTGGATCGATTCGGGCATTGAAGCGGCTAGGGTTTGAGGAAGTTCGGCAGACTGGCAGCCATTTGGTACTGAAAAAAGATACTGATGATGGGGTAATTGGTTGCGTCGTTCCAGTCCATCAGGAATTGAGAGTTGGGACATTAAGCAGTATCCTCAAACAATCACAAGTTATACCTGAAGATTTTATTGAAAATTTATAGAATTTAATCTTGATCGTATTAGCGAAGATTTATCTGGATTGAAATAGTCTCTAAAAAGCCCATATCTCTAGGTAGAGATATGGGCTTTTTAAATAACGAAACAACTAAATTACTGATTCCGAATTTGTGCTGCTAATTGCAATAATTCCGACCAACGTAGTTTGAATTTCTTTTCTGTTAAGCGGAGCTTGTCCATAATTGACTTATCACTGTGGCTAGATTGTTTGAGATTCATAAATGATTGCTGCTCGATCGATAGTTGAGCTGCAAACACTTCCCATTGACGATCTGTTAAGCCTAATTTATGTCCTAACTCTGCACCTAGCCATTGGTGAACTATTTCCCAATTAGAGACTCGCGCGAACTTTTCGATATGATATTTGAACTTCTGCTGAAGATAATCTCGCTCTCTGGCGGTCAATCCGAGGGTTTTCTCAATTTCTGTTGCCGAAAGATCCTCCATCTTCAGGAGCAAATAATCGACACAAGTAGGTTGGTTTTGAGCTTCAAAATAAGCAACCAATTCCTCAATTACTCGATCGCGTAAAACCCCATCGGTAGAATCAGCAGTATCAGATACCATCTTGGCACGGATCTGTTGCATCAGCTTCGAGCCAGAATCACCAGCTTCTTCCTTGGCTGTATCAAAAGCTTGCTCGATATCTACAGGTGTTTCATTCGGTTGACGCTTGGCAAATGTTTGGGCACGGAGAACGATCAATTGTTGACTGCTGCCAAACCGGAGATGAATGCGGCGTTTACCATAGCATTCGGTAAACACCATGTACTCGGCTAATTCGAGCAGGCTCCGTGGTGTGTAAGTGTCACCTAGTTCATTTTCGCGCCGGAAAACTTTGAGTGCTTCGGTATAAAATTCCTGAAGAAAGTCTTCAATCAATGAATATCTAGCTTGGAAGCCTAATTGAGACTGGGGGATGGTAATGTATCTGTAAACGATCGAGCTAAGATGGCTATGTAGTTCGATCCGACCTTGCCTCGAACCGAGCTGGTAATAATAAAGACATTTGGATACACGGTGACGAGCTAGCCCAACCCGCCAAGATTCGCTAATACCTGACTTCTGAATTCGGTCACTTTTGGCACAGATCCGATCAATCTCAATCTCGATTCTCTGGGCTACAGCTTGAATTCGATCGACAGATCCGGTAACTTGAGTTTGTAATGCTTCAACTAACATCTCCGGCAGTGGCTGCTTACCAGACAGTAAGACGACGTTGGACTGATGTTGTTTTTGGCGAGAGCTAGTAGCTGGCAGACATTGATGATGCGCGTTCATGATTTGCTTGTTCCCTGATGATGTGAGCTAGTAGTTGCTTACATATCGAATGTACGAGCTAAGAAAAGAAAATACGGGCGGCGTGTGTCACTTTTTTTACATTGAATTGATCCGGACTACGGATCGGGGGGTGGGGGAACAGGGTTTTGAAGCTAATGTGCTAGAGTGTGTTTCGGTTTTGCCCGATCAAGTATGTTTCGGTTTATAAACCTTTAGAGCTAATCTGGTAGTAGCTAATTGTGCCAGTGGTACACCACGATAATCAATGGCTCGATCGCCAAATAGCAACAGTTTGAAGATATTATTAAGAATTTAGCTGTATCAGTTAGTGCTGAATATAATATTATCTAGTATAAAATACTACTCAATTTTTAGCCAGTGCAGGCATAGATCAAATTGACGATCGAGAGTACAATTCGATCTAAATTCACGATCAAGATCGCAAGCTAGGTATGACGGGTAGATTGATAGTTTTAACTGGCCCTAGTGGTGTAGGCAAAGGGACATTACTCAAGGCTTTGCTAGAAAGACATCCAGAGTTATATTTATCAACTTCTGCTACGACGAGATTGCCGCGCACAGGTGAGATAGATGGGATTCATTACTATTTCTATACTCGCGATCAATTTGAAGCGACAATCGCTGCTGGAGCACTATTAGAATGGGCAGAATTTGCAGGTAATTACTATGGTACGCCGATCGAACCAGTTCAAGCGCAGATCGATCGGGGTAATTCGGTAATCTTGGAAATTGAATTAGCCGGAGCCAGACAGGTAGCGAAGATATTTCCGACTGCTGTCCTAATTTTCATCCTCCCGCCCGATCTCGCCACATTAGAGGCGCGGATCAGAGATCGTGGCACAGATTCAGCCGAGGCGATCTCCCGTCGCTTGGAGCAAGCCACTGTCGAAATCGCCGCACAAAACGAATTTGACTATCGCATCGTCAATGATGATTTTGAAGTAGCCTTGGCTGAATTAGATCGATTAGTTGTTTAGTTGGGAGTTGGGAGTTTTGAGTAATAAATGATACAAACCCTACTTCTCAGAAGAAATGGGGTTTGTGAATCAAATAACTTGATAGTTTAGGAGGTGCTAGGTCTACAATTACTCTTCCCAAGAATCGAGATCTAGTGCAGGTGAACCACCTCGATCGAGTTGCTTGAATACGACCTGAAGCTGGAACCAGAGTAGAATGGCAATAAAAATGGTCAAAGGGAGTGCGATACTGTAAGCTAACCAAGTTGGGAATCCGAAGATCTCCAAACCAGCCGAGAGAAAGACAATAATTCCCAGGCAGATACCCAAGAAAGTCAGTCGCAAACTCAAATCGTCAGCAGTT
The DNA here is from genome assembly GCA_949127675.1 of Synechococcales cyanobacterium PMM_0072. Lineage (GTDB taxonomy): Bacteria > Cyanobacteriota > Cyanobacteriia > Cyanobacteriales > Chamaesiphonaceae > Chamaesiphon. Next base: position 3,506 of record CASBPY010000202.1, on the reverse strand, counting down.
GCGAGTTGGATATTTTTGCGATTTACCGACCAATCTTTGACAGTTTGACGTAGAGTGCCATCAAATGCGGCACCACAAGCGATACCAGCAAGTAAACCAGCAATTAAAACAAAATACGGCGGATCTTGAGGAAAATAATACATAGAGAGAGTTGGGAGTTGGGATCGAAAAGTTCTGCTATCCAATATCCACTATCCACTATTCACTATCCACTATCAACTATTAACTATTAACTAATTTACCTACCTCATGCCCACACGCTCTAACGGCCAAAATCGGAAGCAGGCATGACCGATAATATTTTCATTGGGCAAGAAACCCCAAACATGGGAATCATTACTATTGTTGCGGTTGTCACCCATCACAAACAATTGTGCTGAGGGTACAATCATCGGTGACATCAGATAATTGGGTGCCTCAGCAATATAAGACTCGGTTAATAACTCACGATTAATCAAGACCCGCCCATTTTTGACCTCGACAGTATCACCAGGTAAACCAATAACTCGTTTGATAAAAGCCTGATCCGCTTCAAAACCTTGCTCCTGCAATTGTGGCGGTGGTGCAAAGACAATAATATCTCCCCGCTGAGGTGGGTGGCTATAGTAGGAGAGCTTTTCGACTATTAATCGATCTCCAATCTCTAATGTCGGGAACATTGACTCAGAAGGGATATAACGCGGCTCGGCGACAAATGTCCGAATAAAGAATGCCAGTCCCAATGCCAGCACCAAAATCGTGATGTTTTCACCCCATTTCCCCCACAATCTCGCCAATAATGGTTGCGGTACAGTTGATTCTAGGGGAGATTCATCAGGATTCGTCTTCATGTAGGAGCTAATGGGAGAGGTCGCGTTCTATAGCCATCCTAAATCATTTCAGAATCTTCAGGTATACTACTTGATAGTTAAGTAGTATACCTGAAGATTAATTTGGGTAGGAAAAATATTGATAGCCTGGTGTCAGGCTTGTTAATTTTCTTTGTAAAGGAGAATTAGCGAATCGTCGATCGTGGTATAGCTAGTTAAGCAACGCTTTACAGCCATTGAGCTGCGGTACCCCTAATCCCCATCCTCTATTCCCTATCCCCTAACTTCATCATGGCTGTAATGAACACGATCGAACAACCCAAGTTTAAGTTATGGTTGGCAGCAATTAAACCGCCAATGTATACTGTGGCAATTATTCCAATTACGGTGGGTTCTGCGGTCGCTTATAGTCAGACTCAATCGATAGATTTCAATATTCTGAGAACATTTTTGGGTGCGGCAATTGCTATCCTTGCTTGGATGAATATTAGCAATGATGTGTTTGATAGTGATACGGGAATTGATGTTAATAAAGCTGAATCGCTCGTCAATTTAACTGGCAATCGCAATCTGATGTTTTGGCTAGGAAATCTATTTCTATTATTAGGTTTAGTGGGGATTGGATCGATTTCTTGGGGTCAACAAGATCTAACGGTTGTAGAGATCGTCTTGTGCTGTTGCTTGCTAGGATATACTTATCAAGGCCCACCATTTCGATTGGGATATAAAGGTTTGGGCGAAGTAATTTGTACGATCTGTTTTGGGCCATTGGCTTTGAGCGCAGCTTATTATAGTCAAACTCAATCTTGGTCGATCGCTAATTTAACAGCTTCGATTATTATTGGTATTTCCACTAGTCTAATTTTATTTTGCTCGCATTTTCATCAAGTTAAAGATGATTTAGCGGCTGGTAAATTGTCGCCAATTGTCAGAATGGGCACAGAAATGGGTGCGCGAGTATTGCAATGGAGTACTGCAAGCATTTATATCGTGACAGTCTTTGGAGTAATTAGTAAACTATTTCCGATCGCCACATTATTAATCTTGCTGAGTCTACCATTAGCCTTTAAGTTAACTAATTTTGTCTGGGCACATCACGATCGACCAGAGATCGTTCGTACCTGTAAATATCTAGCGGTGAGGTTGCATTTTGTGAGCGGATTGCTGTTGGCTTTGGGTTTTTGGTTGCAGCACTAGAGTGAACCCAGTTCTTAGTTAAGAGGTGGGTTTGAGCAGACTGGGGGACTGGGAATAATTGAACTTGTTGCTATCCACCATTCACCATTCACCATCCACCCACTACACTAGACATCTAATTTCTCACTAGAAAGCTAGAAAAAGCTACGGAGATTTTGCTTGTAGGTACTCGCATTTAGGCCATCAGTGCGATTTCGATAAGCTGCGGGAATCATCCGTTGGAGATTGGCTACCCGTTCAGGGACAGCCGGATGACTGCTCAGAAATTCTGGAGACGACTTGCTACTGATTAACTTTTTCATAAATTCAGGCATCGCACTAGGTGCGTAGCCAGATTGAATCATCGTGGTCAAACCACGCCGATCTGCGTCATACTCATCTTGACGGCTATTGGGTAGCGTCAGAGCAACCTGTACCCCAAGCTGGACTATTTGATCTCGATCGACACCCAACAATGTACTTACACCTTGAGAGAGAGCTGCTTGTTTAATGTGTTGGAGTGAGTGACGACCTGCGATGTGGCCAATCTCGTGTCCAATCACGCCAGCTAATTGCGCTTCATTGTCCGCTGCTTTCATCAAACCAGTATTGATATAGACAAATCCACCCATCGTCGCAAAAGCGTTGATATTATCATCTTCAACGACTTGGAATGTATACTTAAGATTGGGTCTGGCACTATTTCTAGCCAACCGTTGACCGATTTGATTGACATAATTAGTCAAGGCTGGATTTCGAGAAATTCTAACTTCACTGAGTAAGGATTGATTAGTCTGTTCACCTAGTGTAATTTCCTGTGCATCAGACATATTGGACAACTGCACGATCTGGGCACCTCTGAGCAGTAATTGCAACAGATCTGCCGATTGACTCATCTGCGGCTGACCAATGATAATAGCACCGATGGTCAAAATACTAATACCTGCATAGAACCAGCGTTGTGGCAACCACTGGCGGAGTGAAGCTACTCTGGCGAACATAGATTTTAATCCCAAAAATATAGTGTGAGTTAGCGCGAAAAGGGCTAAATTGGTTCTAACAACTAGCATTTACACTGACGGGGTTTTGGTAATTTATGTTGCATGAAGATGAGCAGATCATTGGGGTAGAAACTCCTGAGCAAAATTCAGAGATTTTTGCTAATTCAATTTCTAAACTGGGACTCGATCGGATTTCACGACATATCTTCATTTGTGCCGACCAAACCAAACCGATTTGTTGCTCCAAAACCGACAGTATCGCCTCATGGGACTATCTCAAACGAAGATTGAAGGAATTAGGTCTTGATACTCCTGAAGCACCCCAAGAATGCGTTTTTAGGACGAAGGCGAATTGTCTGCGGGTATGTCACAATGGGCCAATTGTGGTTGTTTATCCCGATCGAGTCTGGTATCATTCCGCTACTCCAGAGGTGATTGAGCGGATTCTGCAAGAGCATATTATTGGCAATCAGGTGGTGAAAGACTATGCTTTTTTGGGGGATAGGGGATAGGGGATAGG
>CASBPY010000201.1 GCA_949127675.1 Synechococcales cyanobacterium PMM_0072 | reverse complement strand
TCTTTGAGATATACACAATACTTCAGACTCGTTCTAATTATATCATTTTTCTCCCGTCGTTCTGGCGATAACTGTTCGATTTCCCCAAATGCTTTCCTTGCAGACTCCTTATCACCCAACATCTTCAACCACAAAGTATCCTCACCATCTGGCAACCTGTCGATAACCACAATCCCCATCCGCAGAAGCGGGGATAACTCATACACCCCCGTACCATATTCATTTAAAGGTTTAGCATCGCACAGATTCAACAACTTATCGCCACAATTTACCGCCAAAACCCAAGTAAACGGATTCTGAATCTCGATTTGTTTCTTGGACTCTGATGGCAATTGTTCAGATTTTTTCAACTGTAACTTAATACGTGCGGCTTCGATTAATTCCGCTTCCTTAGGTTCCCAGTAGAGATTTTTTCGAGTAATTGAGATGTTAATATTTTTCTGATTGAGATAGCCACTATAATGCTCAACTATGATCGTCGGATCCTTTTTCATTAAGCGGTCAAATAATCCCAAATCTTCCTGTTGCCAGCCAAATTTATCCGACTGCGCTACAAACATACAATCGATCTCTAAATCCTCATCATTTCTAACTTGGATGTTTTTGAACGTTTCGCCCTTGGTTTTATACAGAGCTTGAACGTAAAACTTAAAAAATCTATCATGTTTATACTGCGCCATTAAGTTATCAGTGAGCCGATAGAATTGTCGCTTGAATACTTAATGATTTTACCGTAGATCCTGGCACGAAGATGGATCTATAGAGAATCGCTCCCAATTCAGGAATACCGACAATTCTTGTGTTGATAAAGTTAATTCCAACTCCACCCTAAGGAATGTAATGACTAACCCTGAAGATTATTCCACAGCACTCATTAGTACTCCTTCCATTTTAGTCAGTGTGTTAATGAGAGTTTCTACTTGCTCATTCGGACGCAATACGCCCAATCCTCTAGCAGTAACTTTTCCCATACTATAAACATAGCGCGATCGCATACTATCCGTTAGGTATTCAGCAAGCAAATTCCAGGCTGGTTCCGCCATTGGTGTCTCTAAAATCACATGTTGCTTACCATCGGGACGGATGCGACTAAAGCCGAGTTGTTTGGCAATTTGTTTGAGTTCGACGATCCGAAATAGTTGTTGAGCTGGTTTGGGAATTTCACCATATCGATCGTTCCATTCTGCGGCAATATTGACTAATTCTTGCTTGGTATCGGCGGCAGCTACCGATCGATAGGCACTCATTTTTTGCTCTAAATCAGAAATATAATCAGCCGGAATCATTGCCGTAACTTTAAGGTCAATTTGCGTATCATCGACTTGGGGAATTTCCTGTCCACGAATTTCTTTGATTGCTTCTTGGAGCATTTCCATATACAAGTCAAAACCGATTACATCCATCTGTCCCGATTGCTCTGCACCCAAGAGATTGCCCACGCCACGAATCTCCATATCGCGGGTGGCTAATTGATAACCAGAACCCAGTTGAGTAAATTCCTGAATTGCTTTTAACCTTTGTCGAGCTTGTTCAGATAAGCTCGATTCTTTGGGATAAAACAGCCAAGCATGAGCTTGAATTCCGGCTCGTCCGACCCGCCCCCGCAGTTGATAAAGTTGGGACAATCCAAACCGATGAGCATCTTCAATTAAGATCGTATTTACGCGCGGAATATCCAAACCAGATTCAATAATAGTGGTGCAAACAAGTAAGTCAGCATCGCCATTACTAAATGTCAACATTGTCGATTCTAGTTCTGCTTCATCCATTTGCCCATGCGCGATCGCAATCCGACATGATGGCACCACTTCGAGAATTTTGGCCGCAGTTTCTTCGATCCCATCAATGCGGGGTACCACATAAAAAATCTGACCACCCCGATCGAGTTCTTGCCGAATTGCTGTGGCGATCGCTTCTAGTTTATAGGGTGATAAATGAGTCGCAATCGGGCGGCGGGAGGGAGGTGGAGTCATAATCAGACTCATTTCTCGCACACCGGAAAGGGACATATACAGGGTGCGCGGAATTGGGGTAGCAGATAAAGTCAGCACATCAACATCACTTTTTAGGGTCTTAATTTTTTCTTTTTGATTGACTCCAAATCGTTGTTCTTCGTCGATGACTAATAAGCCTAATTCTTTGAGTTTTAGCTCTTTACTTAATAATTGATGAGTCCCAATTACAATATCTAATTCACCAGTTTTGAGCCGATGGAGAATATTTTTGCGTTCCTCGGCGGTACGGAATCGATTCAGCAGTCCAACATTAACTGGATAGGGGGCAAATCGCTCTTGCAGAGTATGATAATGCTGTTGGGTGAGGATTGTTGTGGGCGCGAGAAAGATCACCTGCTTATGGGCAGTTACGGCTTTAAATATTGCTCGAATTGCTACTTCAGTTTTACCAAAACCGACATCACCACAAACCAATCTGTCCATCGGTCGATCGCTCTCCATATCTCGCTTGACATCTTGAGTCGCCTTTAATTGATCCGGTGTCGGTTGATAACGAAATGAGTCTTCGAGTTCTTGTTGCCACGGGGCATCCGGTGGGTAAGTAAATCCCTGTTTGATCGATCGATCTGCATATAGTTTCAACAGGTCAAATGCCAGCTTTTTAATCGATTTCTTGACTTTAGCTTTGGTCTTTTCCCAAGCCTGTCCTGATAGTTTATTCAGCTCTGGTTTAGAATTTGCCCCTTGACGAAAACGAGATAATACGCCAACTTGATCTGCTGGAACTTTGAGCGATCCATCAGCATATTGAATCGTTAAATAATCACGAAGCGTATCATCAGTCTGAATACTCTCAAACTTAATAAATCGCCCCAAGCCATGATTCCGGTGAACGACATAATCACCTGGGCGTAATTTATTCGGATCTACTTGTTTTGATACTGCTTGACGACGCTTGCGGGCATAACTAAAACTTGCTAAAGATTGCTGACCAAAAAACTCCCGATCGGTCACAAGTACCATCCGAAATGTCGGCAGAATAAATCCTTCAAGTTCAGCTATGCCTGAATACTTAATTGCGACTGCTGTATGCTGAATTTGTAACTTATCGATCGCTGGAAAATCGCGAGGGTTGGGAACAAATTGGGCGGGACAATCATGTTCTTGTAATAGTGATGCCGATCGAGATGGTTGGGCAGACACTAGCCAACTGGAATAATTTTGTTTGTGATAACCTCTCAAGGTTTCAGCAATCTTGGCAAACTGATGGGGAATAGTCGGAATCGATCGACAGGATAAATTCAAACCCTCCCCACTCACAGCTAATTCATCCACTCGGAGGTACTTAAATCGCTGTTCAATTTTGGCAATACTATCACTAAACTGCTGATGCCAAATTGGAGTACCTGCGGGTAATGTTTTCCATTCTAATTGAGTATCTTCCCACCAGCGATCATTATGCGCCTGACATCGATCGAATTCATCGATCGTCACCAAACAATTATCAGGCAAATAGTCTATTAATGAATATCGAGCTATTGTAATATCTTCACCAAATATCGTTGAAAAGTTTACTGGAGTCAGTACCAAATTCTCGATCTTATCTAACGAACGCTGAGTACTTGGATCGAATTCCCGCAACTTGTCCAAATCATCCCCAAACCATTCCAACCGTACCGGAAGTTCCGCCGCCACCGGAAAAATATCAATAATATCCCCCCGCTGACTCCATTGTCCCTCCACTTCGACTAGTGGGACTCGATCGTATCCCAACTCTACCAACTGAGTGCCAATCCGCCCCACATCGCTCTGATCTCCCACCCGCAACGTCAAACATCGTGCTGCAAATTCTGCTGGCGCAGGTAAATGCGGTTGCAAAGCCAGCGTCGTACAAACG
>CASBPY010000200.1 GCA_949127675.1 Synechococcales cyanobacterium PMM_0072 | reverse complement strand
GTATAAATTTGTGACAGTACCCGAATTACTGGAAATATCCTCAGCAGGTGCGGAAAAAGTAGCTAAAGCTGCTGATCTGCCAGTTGGGAGTTAGGAGTTGGGGGTTGGGAGTTGGAAGTGTTCTCCCAGTCTACCCGTCCCCCCGTGCCCAAGTCTCCCCGTTCCCTCATTCGCCATCCCATTAATTAATATGAGGATCAAGCCGAAAAATACTCCCCTTGATCGGCTAATCCAGTTAGAATGTGCTATTGCACTAATCCTTTACCATAACCGAACCTGTGTCTAAAGTTCTTGTTTCCGATCCGATCGACCAAGCGGGGATTGATATCCTGCTCCAAGTTGCCCAAGTAGATGTCAGAATTGGCTTGCCTCCAGCAGAATTGGCGCAAATTATCGGCGACTACGATGGGATTATGATTCGATCGGAAACCCGTATTACAAAAGAAATTATCGAAGCTGCCACCAAGCTCAAAATCATCGGGCGGGCAGGTGTTGGAGTCGATAACGTCGATGTCCCAGCGGCTACTCGTAAAGGGATTGTCGTAGTTAATTCGCCTGAAGGTAATACGATTGCCGCTGCTGAACATGCTTTAGCCATGATGCTGTCAATGGCGCGTTACATTCCTGAAGCTAACCAGTCGATGAAAGCTGGGCAATGGAATCGTAAACAATTTGTCGGGACTGAAGTCTACAAGAAAACCCTCGGTGTAGTTGGGCTGGGCAAAATCGGTTCCCACGTTGCCTCTGTCGCCAAAGCACTGGGAATGAAGCTATTAGCCTACGATCCATTTATATCAGCCGAACGCGCCGAGCAATTGGGTTGTACGTTAGTTGATTTGGATACGATCTTCCGTCAATCTGACTACATTACGCTCCATATTCCTAAAACGCCAGAAACAGCTAACTTGATCAATGCCGAGACATTGGCAAAAATGAAACCTCAAGCGCGAATTATCAACTGTGCTCGCGGTGGCATCATCGATGAATCTGCTCTAGCTCAAGCTCTAAAGGACGGTACAATTGCAGGTGCGGCGATCGATGTCTATGCCGTCGAGCCACTCGGTGAATCTGAGTTGCGCTCATTGGGCAAGGAACTCGTCCTCACCCCTCACTTAGGCGCGTCTACAGCCGAAGCTCAAGTCAATGTCGCCCTAGACGTTGCCGAACAGATTCGGGACGTATTGATGGGGCTACCAGCCCGCTCTGCGGTAAATATTCCAGGCTTACACCCTGATGCACTCCAACAGTTGAAGCCCTATCTGCAACTGGCTGAAACCCTCGGCAATATGGTCAGTCAACTAGCGGGCGGACGGATCAACGATCTTCAAATCGGCTTATATGGCGATCTCGCCGAGCAACAAACTAAACCGATTATTACTGCTGCGCTCAAAGGTTTATTATTTCCAGCCCTGCGGGAACGAGTCAACTATGTCAATGCCGGAATTGAAGCAAAAGAACGCGGTATTCATGTCTCTGAAACTCGCGATGCTTCGGTGCGGGACTATGCCGCAACCCTCAAGCTAACAGCGAAGGGTTCTTTGGGACAACATTCAGTTACGGGTGCATTATTAGGTGATTCCGAACTCCGAATTACCAGCGTTGATGATTTTCCAGTCAACGTCGCACCGACTGAAAATATGCTCTTTACCGTGCATAAAGATGTGCCTGGAATTATTGGGATTATTGGTTCGCTCTTGGGCAAGTTCAATGTCAACATTGCCAGTATGCAAGTTGGCCGCAAAATCGTCCGTGGCGATGCTGTGATGGTGTTGAGCATCGACGATCCATTGCCAGATGGAATTTTGGCAGAAATCAAACAAGTAACAGGAATTAGTGATGCCTATACTGTCACACTAACTTAAGTTGATTGTCGATCTTTAGTAATTGAATTCATGGCAATTTTACTAATTTAGATGTCCACTATGGTACTGTGGTGATGAGAAATTAACTCATCATCATAGTTATTATCTAAACTTAGATAGTTATTAGAACTTTTTTATACACAGATACTTGGAATCATGTCTAATAGCTGGTGGGAAATCAAAATTGAGTGCGTAGCCGATCTAGAAGAAAGTATCTTTTGGAGACTAAGCGAATTTGGGTGCAAAGGAATGTCTACCCAACAACTGGGTACTGAAATTCTGATTGCGGCTTATATCTCTCAAGCTCAAGTCAAATTACTGGAATTATCCGATCTCTCCTTGCAATTTGAGGAGGATGCGCGGGCAATTGGTTGCGCCTTGCCAATCACCAAGTGCAGTCTAATTGATGAAGAAGATTGGTCGAGTAGCTGGAAACAACATTGGCAGCCACAAACAATTGGCGATAGATTATTAATCAATCCCGCGTGGATTGAGCCACCTACAGATTCCGATCGAATCATCCTTACCCTCGATCCTGGAGTTGCTTTTGGTACTGGTACTCATGCGACTACTCAATTGTGTCTAGAAGCTCTCGAAATGCGCCTTCAGCCTGGATCCAACTTGACGATCGCTGATATTGGTTGCGGATCTGGTATTCTTTCTACCGCTGCATTATTATTGGGTGCTGTGCAAGTTTATGCTGTTGATAATGACCCATTAGCGGTCAAAGCAACTGGCGAGAATCGCGATCTAAATCTAATCCCAACTGAAAAATTAATCGTCGATCTCGGCAGTATCGATCGACTTCAGGCGATAATTCCTGAACCTGTTGATGGTTTTGTTTGCAATATTTTAGCAGACGTGATTATGGAACTTGCGCCGTCGATGGCTGCACTTGTCAAACCAAAAGGTTGGGCAATTTTGAGTGGGATTTTATCTAGTCAAGTAGCTGATGTTTCAAATGTGATGGAAAAGCAAGGTTGGATCGTTGGGACAGTTTGGAATCGTCAGGAGTGGAGTTGTATTAATCTTAAGCATAAGTGAGGGGATAGGGGATATGGGATAGGGATTAGGATGATAGAGTCGAATTTTAAGACAGTTGAGCCATTCTCAACTCTACCCTATTCCCTATTCCCTTACCCATATTGCTCGATGAACAGGCAAACCCTTATTCAAGGTTGCTACTTCACGCTCAGTCGGTATACTTAGTGGGTTTGGTTCGATCCACTCTAATTGAGTGCGGCGAAAAGCAGGATTTTCGCTAAATCTGTCACACATTTCTTGAGCAACCCATTCCAGATCTGACTGAAGAAATACTTCGCCACCACTAGGTAAATAACGGGCGATATCGTTGACTAATTCTGGTTGAACCACGCGCCGTTTTGCGTGTCTAGTTTTAAAGCAGGGATCTGGGTATTGAATACTGATCCGCCGTAATTTTTCGGTGGGGAGAGATGCGAGCAGCGTAGCGAGTGATGTATTAATATTGCCAAATACATAGTGAAGATTGGTCAAATTTGCGTCATCCCGCTTCTGATTGGCGTGAGTGACTAAAGCTTCACGAATTTCAATTCCTAAATAATTCCAATCTGGATTGTGTTGTGCCAACTCCAGCAAAAATCGTCCATAAGCTGCGCCAATATCTAGATGAATCGGTGCGGTCAAACCTGGATAAACTACTGACCAATCAGGCGGAATCAGTGACTCTTTGTAGATAATGCTGAGTGGATTGACATGCTGTCTGACTTTGATCCGAGACATGAAGCTAAAGATAGTATAAGTAATAAATTGAGCGTATAGTCTCTAAAACAAATCGAGCTAGTAAAATTTTGATTACTACAATAGTAATCAAAATTTTACTAGCAAGATAGAGGAATAGCAATTCTCCCAGAGAAAGGCTCTCGCCAACTAACGCAGCTACTCCTGATATATTAAACAACTGGGGCGAAAGATCTTTTAGACCTATTCCTCACCGTCTTTTTCAACTTGCTTGAGATGAATGTGCTTGCGTCCGAGGGTAATCTCAAACACGTCACCTTCTTTTAAGCCCATTTGCTTGGTATAAGCAGCACCGATCAATAGATTCTTATTAGATTGAACAGTAATTTTATAGCTGGCACTGCGACCACCACGACCGCCACCAGCGGATTTGCTGTCTAATTCAATGCCTTCAGCATCGATCATCGCGTTCAAAAACTTCATCATGTTAACGCGCTCGACACCGTTCTTAGTTTCGGTGAAGTAGCCGCATTCACGCGCCTTATCTTCTTTGCTGGTATTGCCGAGGTCTTTGACTTTTTGAAGTAGTTCTTCGCCAACTAGTGGTTCAATATTTTTCTTATTACTCATCAACTTAGATTTCAATCTAGAGGGTCTAACGCTATCCGGCGTTGCGGTTTTGCTAACCTGGACCTGCAATTAGTTATTGGAGGTTGCTATTAGCACTTATCTCCATAGTACACTGATTAGAATAATTTTGTGAACTATCTCTACTAGAAATCTCATCTTTTTTAGAGCGAAACGAAACTTCGGTTCAAATGTCAGGTGAAGCGTAAATAGTAGTTGGTAAGGAGTGGCTAGTAGTGAAAATCTTTTGCTAAAATATCGATCGATAGATTCATCTGTAATCTCGATCGTTATCACTAGTAGAGTCTGTTAGGATCGTTAAAGATTGAGTGTCAGAGCAAAAAGGTCAGCAAATGAAACAGCCAGCACAAATATGAAACTGACTACTCGCGGACATTACAGCGTTAAGGCAATGCTAGATCTCAGTTTACAACCAAATTATGGCCCAGCTTCAGTAACTGAGATCGCCAGTCGTCAATATTTACCAATTCCCTACCTCGAAAAGTTATTAATCGAATTGCGACGAGCTGGATTGGTTAAGTCAATTCGGGGTGTCAATGGTGGTTATAAACTTGCAAAAAACCCCATCCAAATTTCTTTGAGTGATATCTTAGTAGCAGTTGGTGAATCAATGGTAGTCGATTTTCCTTCAGAAAGGCTACGCCAACGATCTGAGGACAGTCGATCTCCAGGTGACAATTTGGCAACTGATTGGGTCACACAAATGCTCTGGCGCAGACTCAACGAAAAGCTCCAAGCCGCTCTAGCAAGTATTTCCCTTGCAGATCTCTATTACGATGCTCGGAGTTGGCAAGCGGCTCAGGGAGAGGTCAGTAATTATATTATTTAGAGTTGGGAGTTGGGAGTTCGGAGAAGTGAAGAGGAAACTCTCTCGATCATCTTTCCTGCGAACCGCTCATCTGTTCTCATTCTTTCCCAACCTCCAACTCTCAACTCCTAACTCCCAACTTCCAACTCCCAACTCCCAACTCCTAACTCATGAAACTATTAATCAGTAACGATGATGGCGTATTCGCCCTCGGAATCAAGACATTAGCCGATACACTAGCGTTAGCTGGACATGAAGTAATTGTAGTTTGTCCTGATCGAGAGCGATCTGCAACTGGGCATGGTTTGACGCTCCACGATCCAATTCGGGCGGAAGAAGTTACTGGTATCTTTCATCCAAGTATAAGAGCTTGGTCTTGTTCAGGTACTCCCGCTGATTGTGTGAAGTTAGCTTTAGGAGCTTTGCTCGACAGTTTCCCCGATTTTGTTCTCTCTGGCATCAATCATGGAGCAAACTTAGGTACAGACGTTTTATACTCTGGTACTGTATCTGCGGCGATGGAAGGGACAATTGAAGGCATTCCCAGTATTGCATTTAGCTTGACTAGTTTTAGCTGTCTAGAGTTTCAACCAGCGGCAAACTTTGCCCGCGATCTGATCGCTCATTTGAAGCAGCAACCACTCGCCGAATCGACATTATTAAATGTGAATATTCCACCCGTCCCAGCTTCACAAATTGCGGGAGTTAAGATTACTCGGCAGGGAATTAGGCGATATGTTGACACGTTTCAAAAACGGATAGATCCCCGTGGTAAGACTTATTATTGGTTATCAGGAGAGGTGGTACAAGATCTAGATCAACCGGAACATCTCCATCTGCCACCGGAAATCGAAACTGATGTGCAAGCAATTAAGGATAACTTTATTACGATCGTGCCGTTGCAATTTAATATGACTTCCACGACTGGAATTTTTGGTCTCAAGGACTGTGGAATTGAGAACGTTAAAATTATTACCCAAGATTGAATTTGAGCAATTCTAATCATCCGTATCCGTTTGAATGTTTCCGGTTTTAGCTGGTAGTAATGTTGTTACCAGTTCCCCTAATTTGGCAAGCCATTATCATTAGTAGCCGGAGGTGCGGATTGATTGAGTTCCTGTTGCCATTGTTCAACAGCATTTTGAGCAGAACTATAAACAGAAGTGCGTTCGGGAATGGCTTTAGCGATCGAAATTGCCCGACGCAGATCGGTAGTGGCGACACTTTGGGCGATTTCTAACATCTGACCACCCCAATTGTCCATCGCTGACTGAGCTTGAGCGCGTAATTGTGAACTTCTCGGTACTCTAGCTGCTGCTTGAATCGCACCAAGCAATGCTTCGGGGGTACCTCTTTCCGCCAGTCTCTGGGCAGCAGCAACATTATTCGCAGCTTGGAGTTGCCCTTGCCAATCCCCAACGCGCTCTTGCCGCTGGGCGGACATTGCTCTACCAGCACCGATTCTTTGAGCTATCTTGATTGCCCCTGCTAGATCCCCAGTGTTTGCCAAGCGTTCGGCTCGCTCTAGGATCGGAGTATCTTCAGCCCGCTGGATGTCGGCAGTCCATTGCTTGATTCTTTGCTGAGATCGGGCGTAAAGGGCGCGTCCTGGGCGAATTTGGCTCAATTGGGTGATCGCTCCCTGGACTCCTTCGATCGTATTATCAGCCGCGAGAGTATCCGCAGCCTGTACGAAGGGGGTATCTTCGACAGTTTCAATTTGGTTGCGCCACTCGCTGACGACTTGAGCGGCTTCCTTACCGCGTGGGTTATTTTTAGGGATGTTTTGGGCTTGAGTAATTGCCGATTGGAGATCGGCTACTGTGCCAGCAGCAGCCAAGCTGCGAGCTTGCTGGAGTCCAGCGAGATCTTGGACTTCTAGTTGCCAATCACCTGCAAACTTCTGGGCTTTTTGATACATGGGGCTATCTGCTTTGATGCTTTGCACCAAGGAGATTGCTGTTTCTAGCTCGGCGATTGTACTATTGACGGCGTGTGATTGCGCTTGGGCGAGACTGATCAGATTTTGCAATTCGGTTTTAACTTCTGGAGATTCAGGTGTTTTATTGGCGATTTCCAGAGCACCTTTCCAATCATTACTATCTAGCTTGACTGTCGCTAGTTTGAGCATTTGTTTCGCTACTGTCGCGATGATATTTTGAGATTCAGTATAAGCAAAACTTTTGGAATCAATTTTATTTGACATCTCCACTGCTTTGAGGAGAGAGGCAATTTCAGTACTCTTAATTAATTGACGTGCTTCATCTAATTTGGAGTTATCAGCCTTGGCAATTTGCACCATGTCAGCCAATTCTTGATACTTAGTTGTTGCCCAATAGCGATTATTGAGACTGGTCAACTTGACAGCTACTGCGTAAGCATTGACCCATTTTGAACTATTTAATAGATCTCTAGCTTCCCGATCGTATCCGACTGCTTTGGTCCAAGTTTCTTCCCATTGTCCTAGTCGTTTCTGGACAATTTTATAAGCAGAAACAGTATTCGGGACTTTTTTTGCAGCTTTGACCGCATCATCATAGTTACCGTCTTGGTAAGCACCTTCTGCCAATCTCAAGATTAGAAGTGACCATTTTTGGACGTTACTATCAACATAATTGCGAGTAGGATCGTTGGGAGCAACATCTTGGACAAGATTCATCGCTGTGATCAAATCCGGCAATGTTTGCTTACTTGCCGCCAATTGTCCACAATAAACTCGCAGGGATGCCGATGACATTGGCACAAACATTTCGGGACAGTTTGGTACTGCTTTGGGGTTTAATAATAGACCTAAAGCTAGATAAACTAGTCCACCAGAAATACCGAGGGTGATAATTGCCCAGAATACCCAACTTCGGATGAACGGCAATCGCAACCACTTAGGCATCTGGCTCACTAATTGTTTAGTGACTTGGTTTGCCTGTTCAAAATCAAATCGGGAGTTCGGTTTGGCCAAAACTTGAATTAGATGAGGGGATAAGTATCAGAATATTAGAGCTATTTTAACAACATCTTAGCTTACTTCGGCTGCACTAAATATTAGCTTGATCGCGTTAACTAATTGCGCTAATTGTGATTGTTGATGAGTCGCCATCAGGGATAGTCTAATTCTACTGGTGGGAACTGTCGGTGGGCGGATGGCAGGGGCAAAAATACCTGCTTGTTTGAGTTTACTACCGATCGACATCGCCGTTCGCGCATCTGGTAGTTCGATACAGATAATTGATGATGCAGAAGGAATTAATCGCAGTTGGGGTAGTTGTTGGCTAAGTCTTTGTTTTAGGTACTCTACATTTTGCCACAGTTGTTGTCGCAGTTGGGGGGTAGTTGTGATAATCTCGATCGATCTCAGTGCCGCCGCAGTATCCCCAGGGGACAATCCAGTGGTGTAGATCCAACTAGCGCAGCGGTTGCGGAGAAAATCGATCAGGCTGGCACTACCCGCAACATAACCGCCCAAACTGCCGATGGCTTTGCTCAGTGTCCCAACTTCAATTAATGGCTTGCCAACTAGATTTTCAGCCTCGACAATCCCGGCACCTGTGGCACCAAAGATACCTGTGGCATGAGCTTCATCGACTAATAACATCGAGCTATATTCGATCGATAGTTCCTGAATTTCAGCTAGAGGACAAATATCCCCATCCATACTAAATACCGTATCGGTAATAATTAGACAACGGCGATAATTGCCCCGATTTAGCTGGAGTTGATGGCGCAGATCTACCATGTCACAGTGCTGATATTCGATCGTCTTTGCCCCACTCAACAGCGCACCATTTTTGAGACTAGAATGATTAAGCCTGTCGCTGAGGATCAGGTCGTTTTTACCGACTAGAGCCGCGATTGTCCCCAAATTAGCTAAATAGCCGGAACTAAAGACTAGAGCTGCTTCCGTGCCCTTTAACATAGCGATCGCTAGTTCCAAATCTTGATGAATCTGCTTATGTCCGCTCATCAATCTAGAACCTGTCGCTCCTGTCCCAAATGCTTGAGTAGCTTGGATTGCGGCTTGAATTACTCGATCGTCACCAGCCAATCCTAGGTAATCATTACTACCGAAATTGAGTAATACTCGTCCATCGATCGTCACCTCAGTACCAGGTAAGCTGGTAATTACCTGAGTCGATCGAGACCAATTTGCTCGTTCGATGGTTGCCAAGGATCGATCGATCCAGTCATAGGGATTGAATTGGGTCAATTTTGGAACTCTCGATCGATTAAAATGGGTGGAGGTATTGATAAACACTAACTAAATATTAACTAAATTCTGTTATGGCGCAAATTCAGTTTTCGGTAGGCATCACTGAACCAGTAGTTCCTGATGTCAAACTCACTCGATCCAAATCCGGCGAGCAGAGCACAGCTTCATTTTACTTCGATCATCCGGCAATTTTGGGTAATGAAGTGAATGAAGAAGTAACGGGGATGTATATGCTCGATGAAGAAGGCGAGATTATCACCCGCGAAGTCAAAGCAAAATTTGTCAATGGCAAACCCGCCGCACTAGAAGTCATGTACATCATGAATTCCAATGCTGAGTGGGAGAGATTCTTGCGATTTATGGAACGCTATTCTGCCGAGAATGGACTAGGATTGAAGAAGGCTGATTAGTTAGCTATGTCCCAACCCCATCCAGATCCGATTTCGATCTCGATCGATTGTGCGGTAATTACAGTCAGCGATACGCGCACACCTGACACAGATAGCAGTGGGGCATTGATTAAGCAACTACTGCTAGCTGCGGGACATCAAGTTTGCAGATATCAGATCGTCCCCGACGAACCTGAACAGATTCGTGCCCAATTAGCCGCAACTATCACTAGCTCACCGCCAACTCAGGCGATCGTTTTCAATGGTGGTACGGGAATATCTCCGCGAGATTGTACCTACGAGGCGATCTCCAGTATTCTGACCAAAACATTACCTGGATTTGGTGAAATTTTTCGGCTGCTCAGTTATCAAGAAATTGGTTCCCGTGCTATAAGTTCTCGCGCTATTGCCGGAACTTATCAACATTTACTCGTTTTCTCCCTACCTGGTTCTCGTGGTGCAGTACAGCTAGGGATGGAAAAACTGATCCTCCCCGAACTCGTCCATCTTGTTACTCAACATCGCAATTAATTATCTAACTCACAAAATTAATTCATGTAATTACGCTATTAACCAATTAAATAGTTCACTCACAGTTAATACCAATCCTGCTGCAAATATTAGCATTGGTAAAAGTACATCGATCTGATCGAAAATTTTGATTAAAAGAGATAAATTTCTCTACCTAAAAATGAAAACTCAAATTCCCACACAAGATCGACTTCGATGGATTAATCTCGATCCAGATCTGTCAAAGATTGATGATGGTAGCGACGTAATTGAGGGATTGACCCAAACCCCAAAAACATTGCCCTGTAAATACTTTTACGACGATCGCGGTTCCGAATTATTCGAGCAAATTACCGATCTGCCTGAATACTATCCCACCCGCACCGAACAATCGATCCTCGAAACCTACGTCTCCGAAATCATCGCCCTCACTGGAGCTTGCGAACTGATCGAACTTGGTAGTGGCAGCTCCCGCAAAACCCATACCTTGCTCACCGCCTATAGCCAACTCCCCGATCCGCTGCATTACTACCCGATCGATGTTAGTGCTGGAATTCTCCGTTCTACCGCCCTTGATTTACTAGCCACCTATCCCCAGCTCAATGTCTGCGGTGTTGCTGGTACCTACGAACGCGCCCTTGCCGAGCTGCCACCTCGGATCATCGAAAATCGGCTGTTGATGTTCCTCGGCAGTACAATGGGCAACTTGGATGATCGATCCAGAGATAGTTTCCT
>CASBPY010000199.1 GCA_949127675.1 Synechococcales cyanobacterium PMM_0072 | reverse complement strand
TGTCGTAGTTGATGTTATGCAAAAACATATTCATCCGCGCCAAGTTATAGGTCGTGTGGTTAATCTCCTGCCCGTAAAAACCGTCTGCAATCAGGTGAGCGTCAAAGTGCTTTTTGGCTTGCAATAGCAGCGAACCAGAACCACAGGCGGGGTCATAAATTTTATTGACGCTGGTTTGCTGGTGCATGGCAAGCTGGGCAATCAACCGCGAGACGTGCTGCGGGGTAAAAAACTCCCCGCCCGATTTACCCGCATTGGCGGCATAGTTGGAGATCAGAAACTCATAGGCATCACCAAACAGGTCGATATGGCTGACATCAAAATCACCAAAATCGAGCAAAGCCACGCCCTTTAATACCGCAGCCAAGCGCAGGTTTTTATCTTTAACCGTGTTGCCGAGGCGGTTGCTGGTGGTGTCAAAATCGGCAAACAGCCCTTTGATGTCCAGCTCAGAGGGGTAGCCATTAGCGCAGCTTTCGATCGCTGAAAAAATCGCCGCTAGGTCAGTATTCAGGCTTTCGTTAGTGTTGGCACTAGCGACGATCGTGGCAAACAACTGGCTGGGGTAAATAAAGTAGCCTTTGGTTTTAATCGCATCGTCTTTGATGTCGTCGGTAATCACATGATCGGACAACTCGGCGTAGTGGATGCTGTCATCACCCGCCTCAATGTAGCTGGCAAAGTTTTCACTGATAAAGCGGTAAAATAGCGTACCGAGCACGTATTGCTTAAAATCCCAGCCATCGACTGAGCCGCGCACATCATTGGCGATTTTCCAGATTTGGCTTTGTAGAGCGGCGCGTTGTTGGGTACTCGTCATTATGAAAGTTCTATTGCAATTGCTGATGCATAACGGCTGAATTGAGCAGCAATCGCCACTAACTCATCGCGAATTATGTCCACTCCAACGATTTATTATAGGTGGTCGAGATCGATCGAGCGCGGTTGATTGCCGGACTGGTGGGGTTGATTTTGGGTACTCAATAGTTGTAGCAAGCACAAAATCAAGCTTCGATATTATCTTTGATCCTAAAGAGCCTGCTGGATGTAGGTTTAAAGTATGAAGATCCCCGATCCTTATCCCCCCATGAATAGTAGTTATTACCGAACCCGATCAACTAAATAACTATTCCCAATCGCTAAATTTACTGTGTTAAGATTTAATGACACAGGAAGCAGGGGATGGAAGACAGCCATGTTTGAACGCTTTACAGAAAAAGCCATTAAAGTAATCATGCTGGCCCAGGAAGAAGCACGTCGCCTGGGGCACAATTTTGTCGGTACCGAGCAAATCCTACTGGGATTAATTGGCGAGGGTACTGGTGTAGCAGCAAAGGTCTTGAAATCAATGGGGATCAACCTCAAAGATGCACGGATCGAAGTTGAGAAAATTATCGGACGTGGTTCGGGTTTTGTTGCAGTTGAAATCCCCTTCACCCCAAGAGCGAAGCGTGTTCTGGAGCTATCTCTAGAAGAAGCCCGCCAACTTGGACACAATTATATTGGTACTGAACACCTTTTACTCGGTTTAATCCGTGAAGGTGAAGGCGTAGCCGCCAGAGTGCTGGAAAATCTTGGTGTGGACTTGACCAAAGTTCGGACTCAGGTAATTCGGATGCTGGGCGAAACCTCTGAAACTGCTACAGCAACTGCTGGCGGTCGATCGGGTGGTAGCAATAAAACGCCGACACTGGATGAGTTTGGTTCCAACCTGACTCAAATGGCTCACGATGGTAAATTAGATCCTGTGGTTGGTCGTGCCAAGGAAATCGAACGAGTGATCCAAATCCTCGGCCGCCGGACTAAAAATAATCCAGTCCTAATTGGTGAACCTGGTGTTGGTAAAACAGCCATCGCTGAAGGTTTAGCCCAACGGATCGCCAATCAGGATATCCCCGATATCCTCGAAGATAAGCGGGTTGTCACCCTCGACATCGGCTTACTCGTTGCTGGTACCAAGTACCGTGGTGAATTTGAGGAACGTCTCAAAAAAATCATGGATGAGATCCGTCAAGCCGGAAACGTAATCCTAGTAATCGACGAAGTTCATACCTTAATCGGTGCTGGTGCTGCGGAAGGTGCGATCGATGCGGCAAATATTCTCAAACCTGCTCTAGCACGGGGTGAGCTGCAATGTATCGGTGCAACCACGTTGGACGAGTACCGCAAGCACATCGAACGGGATGCAGCTCTAGAACGTCGGTTCCAGCCAGTAATGGTCGGCGAACCTAGTGTCGATGAAACGATCGAAATCCTCCACGGTTTGCGCGAACGCTATGAGCAACACCACAAACTAAAAATCACCGATCTCGCTTTACATGCTGCGGCAACGCTAGCTGACCGCTATATCTCCGATCGTTTCCTCCCAGACAAAGCGATCG
Source organism: Synechococcales cyanobacterium PMM_0072 (assembly GCA_949127675.1). Lineage (GTDB taxonomy): Bacteria > Cyanobacteriota > Cyanobacteriia > Cyanobacteriales > Chamaesiphonaceae > Chamaesiphon. Next base: position 4,271 of record CASBPY010000199.1, on the reverse strand, counting down.
ATCTGATGGACGAAGCTGGCTCCCGCGTCCGCTTGCTCAACTCCCAACTCCCCGCTGCAGCGAAAGAGCTGGACAAGGAATTGCGGAAAGTGCTCAAAGAGAAAGACGAAGCCGTTCGCTCTCAAGATTTTGATAAAGCCGGATCCCTCAAAGACCGCGAACTCGAAATCAAAGCGGAGATCAAAACGATCGCTCAAACCAAGAAAGCTGCCGATGAGACCGAAACTCGCGTCATGCCCGAAGTCACCGAAGAAGACATCGCGCACATCGTCGCTTCCTGGACTGGCGTACCAGTCAGCAAGCTCACCGAATCTGAGTCGGTCAAACTGCTAAATATGGAAGAAACCCTCCATCAGCGGTTGATCGGTCAAGAAGAGGCGGTTAAGGCTGTCTCCCGTGCCATTCGTCGTGCCCGTGTCGGACTAAAAAATCCGAACCGTCCGATCGCCAGTTTCATCTTCTCTGGCCCAACTGGAGTTGGTAAAACGGAGCTGACTAAAGCTCTAGCGAACTACTTCTTCGGCTCTGAAGACTCGATGATCCGATTGGATATGTCCGAGTACATGGAGCGTCATACCGTCTCCAAACTAATCGGTTCCCCGCCTGGCTACGTCGGCTACAGCGAAGGTGGTCAACTGACCGAAGCTGTTCGTCGGAAACCTTATACCGTCGTACTATTCGATGAAATCGAGAAAGCGCATCCAGACATCTTTAATATGCTGTTGCAAATTTTAGAAGATGGTCGCCTCACCGATGCCAAAGGTCGCACGGTAGACTTCAAGAACACAATGATCATCTTGACCTCCAACGTCGGTTCTAAAGTAATCGAGAAAGGTGGTGGTGGATTAGGTTTCGAGTTCTCGGACAACAAAACCGAAGCAACTTACAACCGAATTCGCAGCTTGGTCAATGAAGAGCTGAAGAACTACTTCCGCCCTGAATTCCTCAACCGTCTAGACGAGATCATTGTCTTCCAACAGCTCACCAAGCCAGAAGTCAAAGAAATCGCCGACATTATGCTCAAAGACCTATTCGGTCGCCTGACTGAGCAAGGAATCCATCTGGAAGTCACAGATCGGTTCAAGGATCGGTTGATTGATGAAGGTTACAATCCTGCCTACGGTGCCCGACCACTGCGTCGAGCAATTATGCGCTTACTAGAAGACATTCTCGCTGAAGAGATGCTCTCAGGACGGCTCAAAGATGGTGATACCTCGATCGTCGATATCGGCGAAGATGGTAAAGCGATCGTCACACCCAAGCAAGAAAAACTACCGATTATTTTACCAGATTTACTCGCTCCAGTCGGCGAATAATCGAGCTAATTAATCAATCAAAAAAGGCATACTTAACGGTATGCCTTTTTTGTATCAACTATCGCTATTCATCCATCAAATCTAATGGTGGTTGCCATCGATATTTTTTGAGATCGATACAATTGTTGACTTTGAATTTGATTCCTTCTTGTTCTAGTAAAGTTTTTTGTAAATAGTCGCCACCACATCGAGCTTCAGAATAAGAAATTTCACCTTTTGCATTGACAACTCGTTGCCAGGGAATATCAGATTCTAGTTCGACCCGAAATAGGGCGTAACCTGCCAATCTAGCTTTACCATACAATCCAGCTAATTCAGCAACTTGTCCATAGGTCAGGACTTTTCCTACTGGAATCCTTCTGACCACATCATAAATTATCTGATATTTTGAAGGCTGATTCTTCTGGTCACGGTCGAAATCTTCAGTGATTGCCATAGATTAATCAAAAGTGAATCGCTTGATATTCGATCGGATCTCAATCTCTTAATTCACCTATTTTATCCAGTTCCTACCAAATATTTGCGTCTAGCTACTAATTATTAAAATCAGCTAAATCTAATATCTAAAGTTCTTAAATAAGTGTGCAATCCAGCATCTTGCATGGGGATTAAATGAGCCTCACTACCGGACTCATTATAGTGAGCGTGCCAGTAACCTGGGGGTGTGATAAAAACTGAATAGGGTTTCCAATCTACTTTGGTGGGGTTGATGATTTTGCCATTTGTAGAAATACTGGTGCCAACCAGCGTATAGCAGCCAGGATCGCAATCTAAAATCAAGTCTAGTGCCACTGATTGATGCCGATGGGGTGATTGGACTGCACCTTTTGGCAGTACGCCGAGCATTGCCCATAGCGTATGTGTCACCGTTAAAGTTTGGTCTATTTCCTTGTTAGCAAGCAAGACACTAATCCGGTTGCGATTGACAGATTCCGCTTCCTTTCTCACTTTAGCCAATTCTCGTAACGAATTTTCGGCGGTATAAAGTGTTGGTTTGAAGCGTTGGATATCAGCTTTCACGCCCAGGTATTGCAGCAGGGGCTGATCGTGTACTAGGTAGAGTGCAGCATCACTAATTGCAACATGGCGTGTTTCCTGACCGATCGGCAACACTACAAAATCACCACTATTCCAGCAGATATCCATCCCATCAAATTCAGTCCGCCCACTACCACCGATCACATAAAATATTTGCGATGTGGCATTAAAATTTGTCGCCAACTCTTCCCCTGCTAAAATCCGCACAAAGTTGGCACAAAGAGCGGGACTGGTCGCTGGGCCTGGACAGCCTAGTTGTTCACTGATATCAAGGGGAATAATTCGGGTACTACCAGTTTGATGTAACTCGCTGCCAAATTCGGCAAACGGTATTTGAGAAATAGCTCCAGATCCAATTGGATCTGCGGCTTTTGTATACTCATGATATATACAATCTTTGATTAAACTATCGAGCATGTTGGGTTGAGCCAGTGTGGTCATGGAATTTATTGCTGATATCGATCGATGATCTGAATATATGACCGAATCTATTAATTGGGAAGCGGAATCAAAAGATTCTTGCCGCTAAAATAAGGGAGTTTAGTAAAGTAAGTGAGACAGTCAGATAACTATGGAATATCGTCGTTTTGGTCGAACTGAATTACAGATGCCAGTTTTTTCCTGCGGGGGAATGCGCTACCAACACAAGTGGCAAGATCTACCGATGTCAGAAATTCCTGATGAGAATCAGCTTAACCTAGAAGCGACAATTCGTCGATCGCTAGAAGTCGGCATCACCCATATTGAAACGGCTAGATTCTACGGTTCATCAGAAGTTCAGCTTGGCCAAATCTTACCAACATTAAACCGTAAAGATTTTATCTTTCAAACTAAGGTTGCCCCTGTTGCCGATCCCCGTGAGTTTCGCAAGACGTTTGAATTATGCTTGGAGCGGCTCAATTTAGAGTACGTCGATCTATTTGGTATACATGGAATTAACGATCGAGAGACCCTAGATTTTGCCGTGACTGCTGGTGGCTGCTGGGAGATGGCGAAGCAGCTTCAGGCTGAGGGAAAAATCAGATCGATTGGTTTCTCCACCCATGCACCGCTAGATATCATTCTAGAAGCGATCGAGACTGACAAGTTTGATTATGTCAATCTCCATTGGTACTATATTAACCAAACTAATTGGGCGGCGGTAGCAGCAGCTACCCGTCATGACATGGGCGTATTTATCATCAGCCCCACTAATAAGGGCGGCTTGCTCAATCAACCATCGGCAAAACTCGTCGAACTCTGTCAACCACTGAGTCCGATTGTATTTAACAATCTCTTCTGTCTCAGCCATCCCCAAATCCATACCCTTAGCGTCGGCGCAGCTACTCCCAGTGATTTTGACGAACATCTCAAGACACTCCCACTATTAGCCCACGCAGCCGAACTGCTGCCACCCATCATCGATCGATTAGAACGTGCCGCCACCGAGAAACTTGGGGCAGAGTGGGTAGAAACCTGGAAAGACGGCTTGCCAGCCCATACAGATACACCTGGGGAGATCAATATGCACACCATCCTCTGGCTCAGGAACTTGGCGATCGCTTATGACATGGTTGAGTATGGCAAAATGCGCTATAACTTGCTGGAAAATGGTGGACATTGGTTTCCAGGTGCGAAGGCGACAAATGTTAGAGATCTAGATTTTTCTGCCTGTCTCGCTCATAGTCCCCATGCTGCGACTATTCCTGATCTGCTCTGGGATACCGATCAAATGTTGGGTGGCGTGGAAGTTAAGCGATTGTCGCAGAGTTAGGCTTTAGGCTTTGAGCTTCAGGTCAAGAATTTTAGATACGATAATTGCCTGAGATCTAGATGGTGGGCAGTGCCCACCCAGCCCTTTCAACGCAAACATTTGTACTTTTTTTTGATCGAGCAACCACACCGTTTTGAGGTTAATAGTGCAAATATACTTTTCGA
>CASBPY010000198.1 GCA_949127675.1 Synechococcales cyanobacterium PMM_0072 | reverse complement strand
GTATTTGTGCTGGTAGTTGCGGCGATTCCGTCGTTTATTGCCGAGACTCGCTTTTCTGAACATGCCTTTAGGTTATTTCGGTGGCGATCACCTGAAACTCGCCAGCAGCATTATCTAGAAACACTGCTAGCTAGGGAAGATTACGCCAAGGAAGTCCAACTATATCAACTTGGGGGCATCCTGCTCCAGCGTTACCGTGATATCTTCAATCGCCTATACAAAGACGATCGCAATCTGACGATTAAAAAAGGTGTGTGGGGTTATCTACTTGGTTTGGTCAGCACTCTTGCCTTCTATGGCGCTTATGCTTGGATCGTGATCGAAACAATCGTCGGAGTGATTTCCTTGGGAGAAATGACGATGTATCTAATGGTGTTTCGGCAGGGGCAATCTACCTTTGCATCAGCACTGACATCGATCGGTGGTATGTATGAAGATAATCTTTATCTCGCCAATCTGTATGAATTTCTCGAACAACCCATGCCCCAATCCCAGGGGCGAATCACTCACAGTAACATCAAAGATGGGATTAGGTTTGAGAATGTTTCGTTTAGCTATCCAGGCAGTGATCAACCAGTATTAAACAATATTTCATTACATTTACCATTAGGCGAGAAACTAGCGATCGTCGGCGAAAATGGTTCTGGCAAAACGACTTTAATTAAGCTGCTAACGAATCTTTATACACCCACCAGCGGCAGGATTTTCCTCGATGGAGTCGATCTCCGCGACTGGGATGTGGATGTACTCAGACGCAGAATTGGCGTAATCTTTCAAAACTTTGTTCAGTATCAATTTACAGTTGGTGAAAATGTCGGAGTCGGTGATGTCGCACATTTAGACGATCGCAAGGAATGGGAAATCGCTGCTGATAAAGGGATGGCTTCGCCTTTTATCGATACACTACCCGCAAAATTTGATACCCAGCTTGGCAAATGGTTTAAAGGTGGACAGGAATTATCTGGTGGGCAATGGCAAAAAATCGCACTGGCGCGGGCTTTTATGCGATCGGATGCCGATATCTTGATTCTCGATGAACCAACAGCGGCAATGGATGCTGAAGCCGAAATGAATATCTTCAATCACTTTCGCTCGCTGACCCAAGATCGAATGGTAGTATTGATTTCTCATCGATTTTCGACTGTCAGGATGGCTGATAAGATCATCGTGATGGCAAAGGGTGAAATTATCGAACAAGGTAGTCATAAACAATTAATCGCTGCTGACGGTAGATATGCTCATCTTTTCTCGCTCCAAGCCGCAGGGTATAAGTAGCACTTTCAATTTCAAATTAACGGATCTAGCTTGAGATCGCGAGTTGATTGAGCGCACAAGCTAAACCTGCACTAAGTAAGGGTACAGAGAGATTATCCAATCCCCATTGAGCGATCGATTCCACTGCTGTAGCCGCAATTGCTACCGGAATACCTACTGCCCAAGTTTGCCAAATATTGCCCTGGACACTAAATAAAACGATCGCAACAATCCCATAACTCACCACAAACATCGTTGAAGTTCCTTCCCAGCTTTTGGTATTGCCGAAAATAGTATAAGGATGCTTGCCAAAATTTTGACCGATAATTGCTGCCAATCCGTCTCCCCAAGCCATAATCAGAATCCCAATCACTCCATAGTACGGCAGCTTCAGGTTCCAGAATATCGCCACCGAGATCCCAATACTAACCGCATAAAAAAACGTACCTAAGCTTTTGCGATCGACACTATTTACGCCTGGTAAAATTGGTAAGTAGTAAGAAACTAACATAATTATCCCTGCCAAAACTCCACTGATCATGCCTACCCATGCAGGTAATTCCAGCAACCATGCGAGGAGCATCACATTACCAGTGCCAATGTGGACTACCTTTCGGACATACTCAGGCTTGGTATCGGTGTAGCGATGAAGCAATTCAGCGATGAGGACGATCGCGCCAACATATACTGGAACTGTAGCGATTCGGAGCCAGAGATTAGAATCGGTGAAAAATGCTTGCATGTGAATAGATTAACGTCATGAAAAAAAGTTTAATCCGATCGATTGGGATTTACAAAAGATTTATCTCGCCGTTATTTCCCCCCAGTTGCCGATTTACACCAAGTTGCTCCCAATATGCGATCGACGCGATCGACAGATTTGGTACAATTCAAGGTAGTTATCTAGCTACCAAGCGGATTTGCCGTTGTCATCCCTTCCATCCTGGCGGCTACGATCCAGTCCCCGAAATCTCTAAGGAAAGTGAATAGTGAATAGTGAATAGTGAATAGTGTTTGAAACTCCTAACTCCCAACTCCCAACTCCCAACTCATGAAACCTTACCGCCAAGTCCCGATCCAAGAATGTGGCGAACCACTAGTAGCAATTCCCTTGCGGTTGTTTGCAGTGGAGACACCTCATCCATACATCAAGTGCGGCGCAGATTATGAAGGTAAGTCTCCTTATTATCTCCGGCAGGGCGTACTCGATCGACTAATTCAAGCCCAGGAGCGATTGCAGCAATTACACCCAGGTTGGCGAATCCAGATTTTTGATGCTTACCGTCCGGTTGAGGTGCAGGAGTACATGGTCAATTATACATTTGAGCAGACGGTAGCTCAACGAAACCTAGATTTGACTAAACTTTCACAGACAGAGACAGATGCAGTCATGGCAGACGTGTATCAGATTTGGGCGATTCCAAGTTTTGATCTGGAGACACCGCCACCCCATAGTACGGGTGCCGCGATCGATATTACTCTGGTTGATCAGCTTGGTAACATCGTAGATATGGGTTCGCCCATTGATGAAATGTCAGATCGATCGCTTCCTGAATATTTTGCTAATTCCCAGAATCCACTAGCCCAGCAAGCGCACCATCATCGCCAACTACTCGATCGAATTATGACCCATGCTGGATTCATTCGACATCCAGGTGAATGGTGGCATTTCTCGATCGGCGATCAGCTCTGGGCATGGTTAAATAATCAAAGCGATCTCCAACACCCGATTCCAGCTTATTATGGGAGAGCTGTTTAGTGACCAGTCACTGAATACGCATCAACTAAGTAACAAATAACAAACTACAAATTCCATGAGCGTCTTTGTCTTATTATTTAACGCGCGAACTGATAACGAGGGGATTTATTCAACTCAAGTTGGCGATCGAAATGTGATCCTCATGTTTGAACAAGAGGATGACGCAGTGCGTTATGCCGATCAATTGGAAGCAGAAGATTTTCCCAAGCCAACAGTAGAGGGGATCGATCCTGAAGAGATCGAAGAATTTTGTCAGGACTCTGATTATGACTTTATCCTGGTAACTTCAGAAATGTTGGTAACGCCGCCCAGCTTGAGTATCGAAGAAACAGATTGGCAACCAGACAAGCGCAAACAAGCTGCCTCAGAGTCAGATGATAGCATCGATCTCGAAGCCATGCGAAAGCGATTAGAGCGGTTGATGTAGATAGATATTTGTTTGAATTCACCATGATCGATCGCATTTCCACATTACTAGAAGTCCCCAATTCGCTCCCACAACCCCAGGTGATCTTCTTGGATGCTGTGGGCACCTTATTTGGGGTACGCGGCAGTGTGGGACAAATATATAGTGAGCTGGCGAGTAAATATGGGGTGATTTGTGCCCCAGAAATAGTAGATCGACATTTCTACGCTGCATTCAAAACTTCACCACCCTGTGTTTTTCCTGCTGCCTCGATCGACGATATCCCTCAGCTAGAATATCAGTGGTGGAAGGAGATCAATCAACAGACATTCACTGCGGCTGGGGTGTGGGCGCAATTTAGTGATTTCGATGCTTTCTTCGATCGGTTATATCAATATTTCACGACTTCAGCCGCTTGGGAAATTTATCCTGATGTGATTGTGGCACTTAGGCAATGGCAACAAGCTGGAATCCCATTAGGCGTAATATCAAACTTTGATTCCCGCTTGTATAGTGTCCTAAAAGTACTAGATCTAGCGCAATATTTTTCGACAGTTACTATCTCTACCGAAGTTGGTGCAGCCAAACCCCAACCAGGAATTTTCACTGCTGCACTGAATAAATATCAATGCAATCCAGCCAATGCGTGGCACATTGGCGATAGTCATGGCGATGATTATCTCGGTGCAAGTGGGGTAGGGATAATGGCAATTTGGATCGATCGACGCACATAGATAATCATCAGTTGTGCGCCGTCAATTAATTCAGCTAATCACTTTCTCTTAATTTGTCCAAGACGCTCCGATCTTCCAATGTCGAAGTATCTCCAGTAACCTCTTTCCCTGCGGCTAAATCGCGCAATAACCGCCGCATAATCTTACCCGATCGAGTCTTGGGTAATGCATCGGTAAAGCGAATTTCACCAGGACGAGCGATCGCTCCAATTTCGACACCAACGTGTTTTTGTAGCTCTTTAATTAGACTTGGATCTCCAATAAAATTGCTATTAAGAGTCACAAATGCAACGATTTCTTCGCCCTTGATTTCATCGGGTTTGCCGACAACAGCAGCTTCAGCAACGGCAGGGTGGGAAACGAGAGCAGATTCGAGTTCCATTGTACCCAGACGATGCCCAGAGACATTTAGCACGTCATCGGTGCGTCCCATAATCCAGAAGTATCCATCGGCATCCTGACGCGCCCCATCTCCTGCAAAATACATGTATTTGCCATCTTTGGGGGCGATGTGTTCCCAGTAGGTTTTGCGGAAACGTTCGTCGTCGCCGTAGACGGTTCGCATCATGCCTGGCCAAGGATATTTAACGGTTAGATAGCCACCATTATTGGCGGGGAGGGTATCGCCATCGAGATTGACGACTTCGGCGATGATGCCTGGGAAAGGGCGGGTGGCGGAACCTGGTTTGGTAGGAATTGCGCCAGGAAGGGCGGTGATCATGATGCCCCCAGTTTCAGTTTGCCACCAAGTATCGACGATCGGACATTTTTCTTTGCCGATGACGCGGTGGTACCACATCCAAGCTTCCGGATTGATCGGTTCGCCGACGGTACCCAGCAGGCGGAGAGAGGAGAGGTTACGGGCGTTGGGGAGTTCTTCACCCATTTTCATGAAGACCCGAATGGCGGTAGGCGCGGTGTAGAAGATGGTTACGCCATATTTTTCGATCATGTCCCAAGTACAGCCAGGTTTGGATGGGCGGGTCACGCCTTCATACATGACAGTGGTCGCGCCGTTGGATAATGGGCCATAAACGATGTAACTATGTCCGGTAATCCAACCGACATCGGCGGTACACCAGTAGACATCGGTATCGTTGAGATCGAAAATCCATTTGGTGGTGATGTGACTATAGAGGTTATAACCGCCTGTCGTGTGAACTACGCCTTTGGGTTTGCCGGTACTGCCAGAGGTGTAGAGGACAAATAACATATCCTCGGCATCCATTTCGACAGCGGGACAGTCGGCGGAGACGGTGGGCTGAATTTCATGCCACCAGATATCTCGCCCTGCAATCATCGGGATTTCTTGCTGTGTCCGTTGGACTACCAGAACACTTTGAACGGTGGGACAGGCACCATTTTCTAAAGCTTTATCAACCTGAATTTTTAATGGCACAATCGCATCTTTACGCCAGCCACCATCGGCAGTAATTACCGCTTTAGCTTTACCATTCGATAGTCTATCCCGTAACGCATCGGCACTAAAGCCACCAAAGACGACGGTATGTACCGCTCCAATTCTCGCACAGGCCAGCATTGCGATCGCCGCTTCAGGAATCATCGGCATATAAATCCCGACTAAATCCCCTTTAACTACACCCATCTGTTTCAGGACATTCGCCATCTGACAAACTTCGCGATGCAACTGAGCATAAGTCAGGGTGCGCGAATCCCCTGGTTCACCTTCCCAAATTAGGGCGGCTTTATTCTTGCGCCAAGTAGTCAGGTGTCGATCGAGACAATTATAGGAGATATTGATCTTCCCACCTGTAAACCATTTGGCAAATGGGGGTTGCCAATCCAAAACTTTGTCCCATTTTTTGAACCAATGCAATTCGCTTTCGGCTAGTTCTGCCCAAAATTGTTCGGGATTGGCTTGAGCGCGGGCGTAGAGAGCTTCATATTCCGCCAAGCTTTTAATCTGTGCAGCTTGGGAAAATGCTGCCGAGGGGCTAAATAGCCGTGATTCCTGGAGGGTAGATTCGATCGATATTTCTGACATGGTAGGGGCGGAGATCAGTGATCAATTATTATGTAGTTAATTATCGCCCAGTTAGCGGGACAAGTTGCTACTAGCTAGATAGAATCGATTGAACACTCGTTCACAATTTTGCTAGGATCGAGCTACCAAACTATCAACCAACTGAGGATGAGTCCGGTCGAGCGAATGACAATTGATAAGATCTATACTTTACCAGCATAGGTATTCTATTGTTTACCAAAACTAGACCTACTCACTTGCGATGTTGTCGCCAAGTCGGATTTTGTAATGACTTGAGTAAAAATACAAGATAAATACTAATTAATATGAATAAGCAGATATTACCTAGTTGAGTATAAGTATGAATAATTTGGAGATTGCTCCAACCATAAGCACTCAAATTATTCATGTCGCCACCCGCATCTCCTTGGCCTCCAAAGATTGTCCCCCAAGGAATCTCATCGACTCCAGTTTTGATTTTGTGCCACATCCAAAAACTCTCGGTGAAACTACATGCCGCAAATATCAGCGCAATATATCGCCAAAAATCCCATCGAAATTTATCTGGTAAGGGGCAATAAAAACAAACCATAATTAAAGTACTCAGGTAAAATTCTCCACCAATTCCGCCAAATGACAACCACATTTCGTAAGTATCGATCGGCATAATCCAAGTCATATAAAACTGAATAAGTGCAATTACTCCCGCAATACACATTGCCCAATGTTTTTGTTCGCGCCAGCCTGACCAAAATAACAATAATAACAACGATAAGAAACAGCAATAGACAATCGACGATCGATCTTGACCAACATTAGTCCAACCAAATGGTAAAGGTGTTGCTTGATGTCCTGCCAACCACGCTACCGTCGCATGTCCAAACTCATGAATCCAGATCTGAATCGGTCTTAAGAAAAATCTAGGAAAAACTAATAATTGAGCAACGAGCGCAATCGTAGTAGCTATCGGCAAGGCAAAACGATTGATATAACGATTATTAAATGAAAAAGGATCGGTATCGGCGGATTGGATGGCTCGATCGATCTGAAATTTTTGTTTCCATCTAATCGATTTATTGCTATACATCCCATAAATAATTACGGTTTCTATCCCTACCGGATCTAAAATTTGCAAAAATTTAACAATCTGGACTGCTAACTGCGATTGCGTTGTGCCCGCTCGACCATGAAGTTGGATTTGTAACTCGGTCGCGACGATCTTGATTTTCGTCCGTATTTTGTGTGGTTGCAACAATCGATTGAGAGATTCACCGATCTGTTGTTCGGGAGTATAAAGCTCTGGTTCTGTTTCTAATTCCGCATTTTGAATTAAAGTATGGTCTTTGAGCTGATGATAAGCAACCGCGAGTTCTGCTATTTCACTTTTTCGCTCTCGCCGGACAAACTCGATCCGCTGTTGACTAAAGGCGAAATCGATTTCCTCTAGTGTGGCACCATGTTGTAATTTTAATAGCTGATAACATTCTGCTAAAGTCATGGCAGGATTTACAGGGTGGCTAATTGATATCAACCTTATTATGCCCATGCTGAAATTGATCGAGTCATCTATCAGCATTAATCTAGGATTGATCAGTTATTTGTAATTACAAAACAAGATGGAGAAATTGTGCCAGTGTTTTTTAGATCACTTACTAAAGAAGAACAGTAGAATTTGAATAGTTGATCGATGCATTAACCCACACACTTACTATGACCACTACCTCACTACCAT
>CASBPY010000197.1 GCA_949127675.1 Synechococcales cyanobacterium PMM_0072 | reverse complement strand
GCTAGAGCCTGAGTAGTGCCAGCATTTGCCATATCATTTTGGAGATCTGACCAGTCATACATCTTCCACAGCACGGGGATTCGATCGTTGAGATGGTCTACAAAGTAGCCATCATCATCTAGTCCCAATCCCCGCTGAATCTCGCGATCGTCATCATCTTTCAACCCGCGTAGATAGACAATTTGGGTGTAAATATCTGGATCGACTTCATCTGTCAAAATTTGAATCAACTGCATCGCCATTTCCAGATCCTCTTCGAGATCTTCATCTACGAGAAAGGAAATTCCGGTCTGCTGGAGATTGTAGGCTGCCGCGATCCGCCGCCATTGTCCGGCGATCTGCTCCCAAAATTCGTTGAACTGACTAGCATCACTAGGGAGAGGAAATTTCCCCTGCTGGTGATTTTTCATATAGTCCACATACCAATTCCATTGGTAAACTGTCTCTGCGCCCAATAATGGGGTATCGCCATTGATTTCGAGCAGCTTGATTTGTCCCTGGGCAGTGACGGCTAGATCGAACCGCGTAGATAGAGCTAAATCTTCGACTGGCTCAGTCCGATCCCAACTATTTTTAATGGCTTGCCAGTATTCGGGCCGAATCTGGAGTACCGCCAAGCGTCGATCGACATTACCATCCTGATCATCGGTAAAAAACCAATTGAGAAACTCGACACACATCGCCCACAATGACTCTGTAGCTTCGGCGATCGCGGTTTCTTCATCAGAATCGAATTGGATCGCAAAGGGTTGCGGCAGGGATTCTACCCAGTATTGCTGCTGGGCATCGCTCAAAACGTCAGCTTGGTAGGCATTCTCGCGGATGTGTCGCTGCCAATGGGGACGACGCAGGATCTTGATCGGTTTCATCTGGTTTTATTTCCCCCCACGACCACTACTTTTGAATGAGGAGCCAAAGCCCTGTGAGCTTCTCCCCCTAATCGTCCCTGTTGCCGATGTTCCCGTGGGTCGGGCTGGCGCGGCAAAGGTGGTATGTCGGGGCACAGATACGCGACCTGTGGTTGATTGGGTGATCTCTCGACCGTAAGGGGTGACAATGCTGCCAGGATTCATGCTCTGATAAACAGGTCGAGGGGCATATACTCGATGTTGACTGCCGCCATAGTTGATGTAAGTATAGCTGGACGTGTCGTAGGTATCGATATAGGTGCCGCCATAGATGGGACGGTAGCCAGCCACTTGGTTAGTTTGGGGCGTTGCTTCACACTGCACCCCTTCGGCTTGGCAATCCGCGATCGAATTATAAACAGGTGCGGTCTTGTCATGTTCCTGTTGAGCGGCTAACATTTGTGGGGCGCAGTCACTAACCTGCATCTGCGGTGCTGCTGGTGGTTCGTCTAGTTGTCCTGCTTGGTATTGTTGTTGCAGTGCCGCATATTCAGTCTGCTGTCTGGTTAAATCCGCTTCGCATTGGGCGGTATTTTGATAAAAAGCGACATCAACCTGTCCGTCAGGATTATCATCACTGTAACTATAGAGAATGCAGGATGTTATCACTACAGTCGAAGCAATCGATAAACCGATGATGACTCGATTTCGGTGAATCTGCTTGAGTTCAAGGGCTTGGGGTTGCTTTTTTCTTTGAGTCATTACCTTCCTAGCTCGATCGATAATTGCCGCGATCTCTCAATAATAATTATTATCGATCGTCATCATTAGGATACCCTTATCGATCGAACAAGTTCACAAAGATCCTGAAACTGAAACAGCACTATAGCACTGACGATCGAGTCTAGCTAAATTATGCTGAAGCTAATTTCGATTGGTAATAACGCACGAATGATTTTGCCAGCAGTTGAACAGTTGAACCTTCGCACCAGAGTAACCGTACCCATTTTTTACTAAACTAGATTTATTGCGATCGAGGTTAATTAAACTTATGTCTGAATCGAATTTTACATCTGAGATTGTCACCGCTGAAGCACTTTTGCAAGCCTACAAAGCAGGTCGCCGCAATTTTATGGGCGCGAACTTAATGACGGTTAATTTGAGTCATGCGGACTTGAAGGGCGCGAATCTCAGCTATGCCGATCTGAATGCTGCCGATTTGAGTCACGCGAATTTGCGTGGTGTTGATTTGAGCTACGCTTACCTATCCACCGCCAATTTGGCAGGAGCCGATCTTCGAGGTGCGATGTTAATTGGTACGGATCTGCAAACGGCAATTTTGGAGTCTACCATGTTAGAGGCTGCCGATTACGATCCCAAAACAACTCAGTTCCCCTCTGGTTTCGACCCAAAACAAGCTGGATTAAAACCCGATCGATAATTTAATGAGGCGATCGAACAATTAATTAAGTTCGTTGAGTCAGCGATGTCATCAACTCTGACACTGGTAATATCCGATCGATCGGTTTCACCGCACCGCCGGAGAAGATTAATCCTCGATCGATATCCCCGCGAGCAGCTCGATCGAGTGCTTGAAGCAGACAGTAAGTTTGTCGATTGTCTCGACACAGACAAGACTCCAAGCAACTGGCAATACAGCGTTTTTCTAAGGTTGGCGAATCCGCTAGGGCGTTCTCGGCAAATTGATTTCGCATTGCTCTGGCTGGTTTACCCACTGGGCTGGGGACAGTAACAAGTTTGTGATGGTGCGCCTGAAGATGAAATTCTTTATAGCGGAGATCGGCTCCACATTCCTCAGTGGTAATAAATCGAGTCCCAATTTGAACACCATCTGCGCCGATGGAGATCGCTCGATCGATATCCCCACGATCCCAAATACCACCGCTGATAATTATGGGTATCGTTACTCCAAATCGCTGGCTGAGATAATGCCGCAATTGGGCGATGGTGGTATCGATCGGGTCAACAGTATTTTCCTCACACTGACTGGCAAAATGTCCGCCGATCGATTTGCAATTCTCCAAAATCAGCGCATCCGGTAATCGCTGATACTGTTGGTGCCAGGTTTCACATAGAGTTTGCGCCGCTGCAACAGTTGCCACGCTTGGCACTAGGGCGACATCAGGATAATTTTGGGTGTATTGTGGTAGATCTAAGGGCAGACCAGCCCCTGTCACAATTAGATTTGCACCATGCTCCGCAGCCGTCTCGGCCATTTGGGGATAATCTCTGGCGGCGACGAGAATATTGACCCCAACGATCCCATCAGGACTAAGCTGGCGGGCTTGTTGCAGTTCCTCAATTAATGCCAGTCGATTGGCTGCAAAAAACTGTCTATTTCGCCGATCCGGATCTGAATTTAGCCCAATCCCAAAACTGGCAATCAGCCCGATCCCACCTGCATTGGCAACGGCAGCAGCTAACGATGCCCCTGCGATCCTGACTGCCATTGCTCCCTGAATAATTGGATAACGAGCAATGTATCGACCAATTTGGAGGGAAGGTAGCATGGGGATGATAGTTAATCGCAAAAGTGCCCGATCGACATCTTCGCCTAAATTCTGTTCCGACACAAGTCAGTTACCAGATGGGTTCTTAGTTACCGCAAGTAAAGCATTGTGATGGATTATCGGCTTGACCCATTTGTCAAAAAATATAATATGTGTGCAAGATCAGTGTTCGATCTCCATCGCTCGATCGACTTATCATAAGACATTCTTCATCTGTCTAACTATTATTAGGCGGAAACTTTCTACCTATCAACCTAAATTCGGATAGATAGGCTGACTTTTTCAGTCTATCCCCTATGCAAAAACAGATAAATTCTACCTATTTAAGATGGATCGGCAGAATTTGTCTCCTACTCGTAACATTTCGCAAAATTCATTCCAAAAGCTTCTAGCTCAAGTTAGGGATCGATCGGTCGCGATCATTACTCCTCAAGTCTCATCATCTGTCAAACATTTAAAGCACTCTTTTTATCCTCTAAATCCCTTTTTGCAAGGAATTTAGTTGAAAAATAGATGTAAAACAGCTTGGTTTATATCGAAACTATCGATCTCAAATATTGATAACAAGCTTGGGCAATTTGCCACTCTTCTTGGGTATGAATTACTAGCAATCTAACTTGAGATTGAGAGGTAGCAACATCGCGATCTGGGAGAATTGGTAAGTTAGTTAAGTTATTCAACGTCGGATCGATTTCCACACCCAAGAAGGCTAATTTTGCAGCTACAGCAGCCCGAATTCTGGCGTGATTTTCGCCGACTCCAGCAGTAAAAATCAAGGCATCCACACTATCTAAATTAGGTAAAAAAGCAGCGATTTTAGCTGCCAAGCGATCGATATAAATATCTAAAGCTAACTTGGCTCTAGCATTACCTAACTCGATCGCTTTATCGATCTCTCGCAGATCATTAGATACGCCCGAAACACCTAATAATCCCGACTCAGAATTTAAGATTCGATCGAGTTCCGCAACTGTATATTCCCCTTCCCGTAATAGATGAAGAATAATACCTGGATCGATCGAACCGCAGCGCGTACCCATCATTAAACCATCAAGCGGTGTAAAGCCCATTGTCGTATCGATACATCGCCCAAATTTAATCGCCGCCAAGGAACAACCATTACCCAAATGGCAACTGATTAAGCGTAATTCTGCCAGATCTCGCCCTAATAATTGCGCCGCTCGTTGGGCACAATATTGATGACTAATCCCATGAAAACCATATTTTCTGATTCCCTGCTCTAACCACTGATAGGGGACTGGATAAACATAAGCTACCTCTGGTAAATCAGTATGAAAAGCAGTATCGAATACTGCCATTTGGGGTAAATTAGCCGATAGTGATTCTATCGCATTAATCCCGATCAGATTAGCTGGATTATGGAGCGGTGCAAATATCGATAGTCGATCGATTTCTAGTTTCACTTCAGAATTAATTAGCGTTGGCTGACTGTATTTATCGCCGCCATGTACCACTCGATGTCCGACGATATCGATTTCTTCAATTCCATTAATAACCTGAGTTTTGCCACTCCAAAGCAAACTTAATAGATATTCAATATCTGCCGATCGAGTCGTTCCATATCGTTTCTCGCTCACCGCTACTGTGATTGCTGAGGATTTCTCTGCTTTTGGTGATGTTATGTCTGCTAGTTTTTGTATTTTTAATACTGCGATCTTACTAGAATGCCAATCGATTTGTCCTGTCCATAATGATGTTTGTGAATTTACGCTTGAAAGTTCTCCGGTTAATCGATATAAACTCGATTTGAAACTACTCGATCCAGCATTTAAAACTAAGATATTCATTAAATCGATTGATGATTGTGTGGTCGAGGTCTTTTTGGTGCATAAAAATTTATTAATTTGTGTAACTGACGATATTAGCACAGGGTTGATTCATGGCTATTGAGAATCGATTCAATCTAACTTCAGATCGTCCCAGGATGCGGGGTCTTCTGCGGGTTCTAGGTGGGTTGTGACATCTGTGCCTGGTAATGCCAGGGCGATCGCCTGTTCGATCTCTTCACAGAGATCGTGACCGCGCTGAACCGTCCACGCGCCTGGAACCAGTACATGAAATGAGACAAAGCGGTGGGCACCCGCAACGCGCGTTCGCATCGCGTGAAACTGGATTCCCTGGGCTTGATATGTATTCAAGATTGGCTCAATCAGCTTTTGTTCATCAGCAGGAATCGCCGTATCGAGTAACCCAGATCCAGTTTCTCGGAGCAGTTTAATTCCAGTCCAAACAATGTTGATGGCGACAAGTAGAGCAATAATCGGATCGAGTATGTACCAGCCTGTGATGCTCACTAGTCCAATTCCTAGCACCACTCCTGCCGATGTCCATACATCCGTCAGCAAGTGATGGGCATCTGCTCTCAGGGTAATGGAGCGCAGTCGGCGGCTAGCTCGGAGCAAAATCCAGGCAACTCCACCATTAATCGCCGTTGCCACCAATGCTAATATCAATCCTAATCCAGCTTGCTCAATCGGCTGAGGTGCTAATAGCCGCTGCCCTGCGGCAACAGCGATGCTACCAGCGGCGATCAAAATTAAGAATCCTTCCAAGGCACTAGAAAAGTACTCTGCCTTAGAATGTCCGAAAGTATGCTCCGCGTCAGGTGGCTTGGCGGCATATGACAAAGCCCAAAAAGCCGCGAGTGCCGCTACCAAGTTGACAATTGACTCAAAGGCATCGGATAGCAATCCTACCGAACCCGTCAGCTTATATGCTCCAAACTTCAGAATAATGGTAATTATGGCTGCACCGATGGATAAAGCCGCGTAGGAGCGAGCAGAAGGACGATGTGGGATCGATAGATTCATACTTTTTCTGATTTTCTAAATATACCAGTCATGGTAATACCTGTAATTAGCAATCCAATCGTACCCAGACCATTAAGCAGTGGATAAATTGCTTGGAGATGAAAAAGTTCTCCCGTATGGATTGCCAAGATCAGACTCCGTGAAATACCCAGATTCCATCGCCATTCTGCGGTCATGGTCGTAGCCATTCCCGTAATTGTAGTTAGAATTAGGGGGAGGAAAATAATCGAAGCTAAAAGGCGATGGTACTTACGAAATAAACGTTTTAAATTAGCTGAAAAAATCACGATCTCAATCCAGTTAAATTGTTAAAGTTGACATTGCTTCTGCACCGTTTCAGTAGCTAAACTACTTACTAGCTCGATCGATACTTTGACTGAGTTTTTGCAAACTAGCTAATAAAGCAGTCTTACCTTGCTTGCTATCGATGCCACTCTCTACGGATTTCACCCCATCTTCAATCGCTCGATAAGTCTCACCAGACTTCGATTTTACGCCGTCCTCAACGGTTTTCCATGAGTCCTCAAATTTAGCAAATTCAGTTTTTGCTGCATCTAATTTACCTGCCTCGACCGCCTTTTTAGTCGATCCGATCGTTTCTTGCAAAGCCATAAATCCAGTTGCTTTGCCTGTAGAATCTGTCGCTGTTGAAGTACTAGAAGCTGTCGGTGTCGCCGTCGAATTTTCTACTGGAGTAGTTTTGTTCGCACAGCCCGCCATATTTAAAACTAGTAAGCTGCCACAGAAGAGTTGTAAAATTCGCATGATAATTATTAGGTAGTGTTTTGTACTGATGGTCGATGCAGATTTACTCAGCGATCGACTCTAACAAAGTATATAGATAAAAAGGAAGGAAGTCGGGAGGAAATCGATCGCGCTATGCTAATGGTAGCTTGACATGGAAACAGCTACCTAGATGTAACTGACTATCGACCTTAATCTCCCCCCGATGAGATCGCGCAATCGACTGGGCAATGGCTAATCCCAAACCTAGACCACCAGATTCGTTTGCCCGATTTACATCCGCACGCCAAAAGCGATCGAATACTAGTGGTAAGTGTGCCCTAGCAATTCCCATTCCCGTATCAATAATTTTCACAGTGACGGCATCATTAGTGCGCTGCATGGTCACAGTCACGGTGCCCCCACCGGGTGTATATTTCAAACTTCTTCCGCGAGGGGTCGCCCGTTATATCGCCAGCCAATTTTTCCATCCGCCGCTCGATCGACTGTGTAATGCTGTTTTTCCAGTGCATCTGTCAGAGACTGGGCAATTTGTTGGTTATCTTCAAATAGTAAAATCCTCATCCAAATCTTACTCCATCATTGTTGGCGATCGACCCTAAGCTGAATGATAATATTGTTTTTTCTAGCATATTTTCATTTAATTAATCATGAGAACAAAATG
>CASBPY010000196.1 GCA_949127675.1 Synechococcales cyanobacterium PMM_0072 | reverse complement strand
GTGGCGAACCCCGCTTGCTCGGCGTGCTGGGTGCCTCTGCGAATGTGTTTGCATTGGATGTAGCGATGTTGGAAGTCTTAAATGTGGAAGCACACTTAGTACCAACAGCAGCGGCGGCTAGACGATTGGGATTAGCTCCTGATTTAGAATCGATCGAGTTTCCCCTGCTGCGTCCGGCAGATTTGAGCTGTAGTGATTGGAAGCTACCGGAAGCCCTAATGCCGATCGATTTTGCTCTACCACGGGTGATCAAGTCTACGTTCCGCCATTTGTATATTCGGTTAATCAAGGAACCGATGGCGGCATATCAGAAGTAATTGGGAGTTGGGAGTTGGGAGTGAATTTAGCGATATTCGGGCGCAAATATGGTGTCAGAGAAATTTCCTGAAATTTAGATTTTCTCCCAATTCCTAACTATTCCGAATACTTTCACTCATTGCTAATGTCTTCGCCCCTAATTGCATTGCATGAATTTCGGCAGTGCTCCAAGCATGGGTCGATTCACATTGATGAGCTACCAATAGTCCCCATAAACCGCGATCGATCAGCACTGGTACGACTAAATTAGCTTTGACGGTTAATTCCCGCAGCAAATCGCGATGACATGGTTGAATCGGTTCTGATTCGATATCGGGGATAGCCCGAATTCGCCCATCTTGATAGAGCTTGGCATATTCACTATTGAAGCATTCGTCAGGGCCACTAGCACCAAGAATCGAGAACTTCTGATCACTCAATGATTCAAAGGTGACTCGTCCTGACCATTCATAATAAAAATAATACAATACCACTCGATCGGCATTCAGATCCTGCCTTAATTGATTAGTGGTGGTTTGAATCAATGTGTCTCTAGCTAGATCTCTCGATAATCTGTCAAATATTGATTGTAGCGATGGATCTGGCATAGCCTTTGATTTGATACTATCTATTTTTTAGTTGCTTGAAATGTAGTTAAATATTCAGCTAGATTCGATCTAAAATTTGATGTGCCATCTCTAACTTAGAGCAAGGTAAAATATCAAAACGTTGACCATCTTTGGTGAGAATTATCGCTTGATTGCGATCGCTACCAAAGCCACTATCTGGTAGATCCACTGGATTAGTCACGATTGCATCTAGTTTTTTTCGCTCTAGCTTCTCCAATGCTGGTGTAATAATATCTCCCGTCTGTGCAGCAAATCCAACCAACTTTTGATGGGGTTGTTTGACCTTACTCAACTCAGCAATTATATCAGCTACAGGAGCTAATTTCAACTCAGTTGGAAGCAGATGCTTTGGCAACTTTCGATCGCTATAATGAGCTGGTTTAACATCGGCAACTGCGGCTGTCATAATTGTCAAATCGGCAGTTGCAAATTGAGAAAGCATCTGTTGCTGCATCTGTTCGCTATTGACTACAGGTATTTTGCTGATGCGACGATCGATCTCCGCATCTGGCAAAGTACTATGAACTAGGGTGACAATTGCCCCGCGATACACAGCAGCTTGAGCTATTGCTAGTCCCATTTTTCCAGTTGAAGGATTGCCGATAAACCGGACTGGATCGAAAAATTCTCGCGTTCCTCCGGCACTAATTAGGACTCGTTTACCAAGTAAATCGAGCTTACCCTGAGTGTGGAACAGGGAATGAATGTAGGCTAAAATTGTCTCTGGCTCAGACATTCTGCCCATGCCAACTCGATCGCAAGCGAGTAATCCAGCCCCGGGGCCAGCCGAATGATAGCGCGAATCTTGGCACAATAATTGCCAATTCCGCTGAACTGATGTTTGCTCCCACATTTCAGTATTCATGGCTGGAGCGAGTAATACCGGACAAGTGGAAGCGAGGATGGTATTGGTTAATAAATTATCTGCTAATCCATAGGCTAGTTTAGCTAGGGTATTTGCAGTCAAGGGCGCAATCAGGAATAAGTCTGCCCATTCGCCCAGTTCGATATGCAGGGGGCGATGGTGGATAGGTTGCCAGAAGTCTCTATCTGTATAGGCTGGGTGTCTGGATAAGGTAGCGACGGTGAGGGGTGTGATGAATTGTTCTCCGCCAGCGGTAAGGATCACTTTTACTTCGATTCCGGCTTTGAATAAGCTGGAAATGATCTCACACACTTTATACGCTGCAATTCCACCACCAATTCCAATTAGAACTCGCATGAATTTAATTTGTCGATCGATCTTTGTCTGTTAGCCCCGAAAATTCATACGGTGGGCAGTGCCCACCCTACTACTACTACTACGATTAGCTTCTATTCACCATTCACCAATTTACGCTTCGTCGTAGGCTTCGAGATCGAGCAAGTGAATATATGGTTCAACTAGATCTGGGCGTTGAAACGCGATCGCGCGCAAGAAATGCCAATCATTTAAGCCATCAAAGGGATTGCGATAATCATCACTTTCCAACCGCATTGCCAGTTCTTCTACTTCTTCGGTAGTCAAATTGGGGATAGCATTCCGTTGAGTCATTTCGATAGTGGTCATGGTCAAACCTCCTCTCAATTTGGGTAAAGTTTAGCAGATGTATTTAATCTTAGCCTTATAAGTTATTATTACCCAGCAATAGCGTCAGGATTAACAAAATTGTTGATGATTTTAAGCTTTAGTCACAAAATTTCTGACCACATCCAGGACTTCAGGGACGATCGAGTGTCCCATGCTAAATTCTTGATATTTTACGTCAATGCCCCATGCTGTCAATTGTTGCTGATTGGTTCGAGCAGCTTCAATCGGGACAACATCATCTTGAGTACCGTGAACGATTAGGACTGGTGGGGTCTGCTGGGCTGGCTTTGGTGTATCGGTGTGCAAGTAACCACTGAGCACCATTAGACCTGCTACAGGTAAATCTAGCCCGATTTCCAGGGTCATTGCGCCGCCTTGAGAGAATCCAGCAATCCAAGTCCGATCGAGCGGAATACCAGTACTATTTGGTAAGGACTGAATCCATTCGGTCAAAACCTCGCGGCTAGTAGCTAATTGAGTGATACTGCGATCGGTAAATTGTCCCGCTCCGGTGAATGAGTACCACATTTTGCCTGTGTCGCTAAATTCATGGTCGAAGATGCCGTTGGGAAACAAGAATTGATATTCGGGTAGTTTGAAGTAGGGGACAAGATCGCCGAGATCTTGGTTGTTGGCACCCCAGC
>CASBPY010000195.1 GCA_949127675.1 Synechococcales cyanobacterium PMM_0072 | reverse complement strand
TTTATCCCTCCTCCCAACTAGTACAGACTCCAGGTAGTCCCTCCCCTCATCCACACATAAATCTCTCCCAATATTCCTAAGATTCGGTTGGATATTTTATCGATTACTAGGCGATGCACAGGTTGATAATCGCTCGAAATTCGCACGGGTAAAGCCGCAAATTTCAAATCTAAGTCGTCGAGAATTTGGACATCTGCATCTGATAATTCCGGCGAGATTACTGATTCAATCTTGTCATCATCTTCTTCATCCCCGTCCATCAGATCGGTGAGGTATTCTCGGACGGTGAGACCCTTAGTCTTGGCGATCTTCTTAGCTCTGTCTAGCAATACTTTCGACCCAAATTGGGCTTGTTTCTCCGCCCAATTTGGGTCGATTTCAGCATTGATTCGATGGGTGGTGATTTCGGTCGGGGTGTTCGCTGCGAGGATGTTTTGCCAGGCTTGTTCTAATGCGGGTCTTTCTTCGTAATAACCGACTTCTTGGTTGTAAACTTTGATCAGGGTTGCGGCTTGAGAGTAGTTTTTTGGCAGGATATCAAAACCCGCTTGGGCGAGATAAACGGCAACTTTGGCGGCTTGGATGTAGCTATTGGCTTGCCAAACGGTGAGGTGAATCTGCTCGGTACAGAAGTCTTTGAAGGATGAGAGTTGAGCTTCGGCATACTTGTAGAAGCATTTGGCTCGAATCCGCTCTAGGAGGAGTCCAAATTTGATGTAGGCGTATTGTGTTGTTGCGAGCTGTTCGTCTAACTCAGCCCATTCTGAAGGGTGTCGCGCATCGGTGTCGAAAGCTTCGATTAGCCATCCATTGACTAGGTTCGAGAGGGAGCATTCAGCGGTTATTTCCATGAAAAAGTTAGCCCCAAGAATGAGACGGTGGTATTTTTTTGGGTTTGATCGATCTAAAAAGCGATCGAACAGGCGAGAATAGTGATAGTTGAACGCTGATGGGACAGCGAGGAATATTTAACCCTTGATAAAAACTATAGTCCTCGATTGTTTAAAAGTCAAGTACTTTAGTCTTTAGTTTTGATGCAATGGACGAAGATAGTAGCAAATTAATTACGCTGAAAGCCTTTAGAGAAGCCGCCGGATATAGCCAGTCAAAACTTGGTGAGCGAATCGGTGTAAGTCAGTCTGCTGTTAAGTACTGGGAGATGGGCAAGCGAGAACCAACTATTGGGAATGTTGCGGCATTGGCTCGGACGTTTAACGTGAGTTTTAAAACTATCTGCCAATCGATGGGAGTAGATACCAGCGGCATACCGGATGATTGCAGCGAAGTTGATTAGGTTACTTAACTAATATCTAGCCCTAGTAGTCGAATATTGACATTTAAGCCGCTCAATCTACGATCGACATGGCAATTGACTAACTGAGTTAATATCGTTCCACAGGGCCTTTTAAGGTCAAAGCTCAGATCGGGCGGTCGATTTGGCAAAGTGGAATCAACACAACCGGAAATTATCTCCAAATCTGAGTAGGAAAATCTTAAAAACATTAATTTGAGAATACTTTATCAACGTCTTTCTAAAATATAAGTGTATTTAATATACATAAATATGTTTAAATTAAATAGCTATGAATTAAAATAGCGTAAATAAAGATCTGGAATTCCAACGAGAAGAACTACTCTCATTCAAAGTAATCCAGGTCTAGGCGTTTAATTTGGTATTCAGAAATGACCGAGACACCGAGATTAACATCGATGGCATAATTCGCGAGTTGCGCCCCATCGATGAGGACGACTTTAATATCTGCGGGGAGATATGACTTGGCTTGCTCGGAGAATTTCGAGGTAGTGATGAAAACCCCTTTCTTCGCACCTTTACCTGCTAACGCACCGACAAATTGTTGAATATCGGGACGACCGACGGTATTTTGCCAGCGTTTCGCCTGGATATAAATCACATCCAATCCCAGTCGATCTTCCTTGATAATTCCATCGATACCCTCATCGCCCGTTCTGCCAATTGCTTTACCAGCATCCGCCAGAGAACCACCATAGCCCATCTTGACGAGGAGTTCAATTACGAGTTGCTCGAAGAATAAGGGAGAGCAGCTTTTAATCCGTTCTAGCAGTTCCTGCGCTAGATTCTGGCGGAGTTCTTGGTATGCAGATGCCATCAATTCATCAGGAGTTTCCTCGACGCTGGGAGGAGGCGAATTCAGTGTGCAATCCACTAGATCTGGTGACTTTGTAGTCGTACCGATAAATTCCAAATATTCAGGAAATTGTTTGAGTAGAGCAGTGTCGATCCGCTCTGGCTGTGTATTTAGGAGATCTAATCCACGCTGGGTAATCTGAAATTTCCCGCGTGAGGGATAGGCAAATAATCCAGCTTTCTTGAAATGAGTAGATGACCAACCCACTCGATTATTGAATCTGGACTGTTTCCCTGATGGGAGTAATTCTTTCCGCTCTGCTTCCGTGAGATTGAAGTGATTAGCTAGATTGGTATTCGCCTCCGAGAGTGTATGTTCGCGACCATCCCTGGCAAATTCCAGTAACGGGAGCATAACAGTCTGAAAATCTGGAATGGACACGGCATCTGGAATGGACACGGCATCGGGAAACACTAAACTACTTATAGTTAGAATGCCCAGATTCCAGTAGTTAATTACGGGATTAGGTCGCGGCGATCGATCTGAGCTTAGTGGGGCGAATATGACTCAAACTCTCCCTAATTGGCAGTGTTTTGACCTCCACACAGCCGGAATTGCAATTATCACAGTATCAGCATAATTAATTTGATCATGACTCATAATAGAGTGGTGTGTTGAGGGAGAAAAAGTTTGTATGGGTTCTGGAAAATTTCTAGTTTTGTTGCTATCTTGTTGGCAGATAGCATCTGGCTCTGCGGTACAGGCTGCTGATAAAAATTCAATCTCGCTAGGGCAAGGCGCAATCGAAATAGTGGAGCGGCAGGTACCTTGTTCGACAGCAGAGTTTAGCTATTTTTTTCGTGTTTTTGTGCGCGGATTACACGATCGCCTGCCGAGAACGGCTGTTCGCAATGCCTATGTTTGGCCACAAGTGGAAGTTCGGAGCGATCGAAGCCCCAGCAAACTGCTATTAACTGCGCCCAAGCAAGATTATATTGGTAGTGGCTTCAAAATTGGATTGCAGCAAAACTTATGGGTCTATTTAGACCCACAGGTGTTAAGTGGTAACTATCCAAGGTTAGAGGTTAAGTTCAAACCTCTCACTCGTCAAAAAATCAGGGTTGAATACAGCCAAGCTGAATATGCACCAGTCGCCAATACCAGGGCAAATCAAGAGCGGTTGGTAAAAACTTTTGGTAAATCAGGGGCTTATATTTTCGAGCATCGCTTGGGCTGTTGGCGTTTGACTCAAGAAATAAGATCTGCTAAAACTTCGCCATAGCAGCGGTATGACAGTGTTTAGACAAAAATTCAAATGCTGCGCTAACTCGAAGAAGCTCCGCATTGGTGGAGCGAGAGTGATTACCCAAGTATGATAAGCGGTTTGGGCGATTTCTCGCAGGTCTTCCCCTGTCAATTCCACACCTTCGGCTCTAGCGAGATCGATTAACTCGATCGGTGATCGGATCTGTTCGATCTGTGCTTGGAGTGCTGGGGAGTCTTTGACTAAGCGATCGAACAATCGAGCATTTGATAAGGACATCGGATTAATCACCTATTGTTTGTCTATACGTTACGTTAACTATTTCTTC
>CASBPY010000194.1 GCA_949127675.1 Synechococcales cyanobacterium PMM_0072 | reverse complement strand
GCCTAAGACATAAAGCCTTCTCCCTGATTAAGTTTTCGGAATTAAATTAGTTTCAGATTGATTCCCTGTTGTGATGTCAGGATTAGCAATTTGGAGAAAGGCATTGAGGGGAGCAAAATTGGTGATATGAACGATCGCAGGTACATCATAACCTTTGAGTTCGACCGAACATTCTTTAAATACTCGATGTTTACCGAGTAACGGTGCCAGATAACGATAAGTCGAGGCACCAATGGCAATTTCCGCATTGAGTTCTTTGGTGATTGTCTCTAATCGGAATGCGGCATTTACAGTATCACCTAGAGCAGTATAGTCTGGTCTGTCACTACTGCCCGCATTGCCAATCATTGCATGACCAGTATTGATCCCCGCACCAATTTTTAGCTCGAAAGGGAGTGGATATTGCTTATTCAATTCTCTAGTCATCTGATTGAGGTCATCTAATGCCAAGAGGATATTGATCATCTCTTGCTTCGTGACATTTTCGCCATTGTGGAACCACAACGCCATCAGTGCATCGCCGATATATTTATCGACCCAACTACCGCGATTGCGGATAATCGCTCCAGCATTGCGGAACCAGGTACTCATCACCTCGGATAGTAAGTTCTCATTGGTTTGACGGGTCAGGATGGTGAAATTTCGCATATCTACTACCATCACTGACATCAATTTCCGCAGATGCAGCACAGATGTCACTGTGCCATCGAGGGTACCTTCTGGATCTAATCCCAGGGCATCATCATTGGCTGACGGACAGTGAAATTCAAATTCAGTTTGACCAAAGGTAATTGTGTCACCATCGTGGATAGTCACCGGAATACTCACTCTGCGACCATTCACAAATGTGCCATTGCTACTACCCAAATCGATCAGGTAGCGATCTCCAGCATCGGTATATTGGATCATCGCATGGTTGCGGGAAATACAGCGATCTTTGACGACAAATTGGTTGTCATCACCCCGACCTAAAGTCCAGCAGTTACCATCAGTTAGTGATAACTTGCGTTCACCATTGTCAGTTTGTTGAATTAGATAAGGAGAGATTCCCTGGTTCACGGTTGGGTATAGATATGACGGTGAACTAGTGTATCGATCGCTTGCCATCAGTGTCGATCGATCTAGACTAAATAATAGCTAGGTAATTTAGGCATGACCAGCAAACCAAAAGAACAAGCTGTCAACGACGATAGTAGTTAAAACCGCGCCACTGAAAGCATACCAGTGCAATTGTTTGGTGCCTAAAGGTATTATACCCACAGCCAACAGAAAGTTTACTAAGACAATTGCCCAGGCTGTACCCCAAGGTGTCCACACTTGGACGATCGCTTGCTGTAAGATCGGCATAGCTAAGGTGGGATCGACTTGCATGATTTGCTTCCAGTGGTCGATCAAACCAACTTGATAGAAATATAAATCAGTAATAGCTGTGCCAAGAAGAGAACCGAGATAGAATAAACTACCAATCTTGCCAAACCCTCTCCACAATCCCCACACAGCCAATGGTACACCGATCGACTCGATCGGTAAATGAATCGCTGGTTCCCACCTAAACCAACCCCAATAGATCGCTCCAGCTAACCAACTCCAACTAAAGCCGAGGATCAGATCTCCCCAAATTTTGCGCTGGGAGCGTTGGATCAAAATTCCACCCAAACTAACCCAGAGCAAAGTAATCACCACGCTGAGAACTGGATAGTTCCGCACGAGCGGAGCTTCAATAAAGACGGGAATAGATACTAAAAATGCTGATCCAGCAAATATACCCCAGTTTCCTTGGAGTTGCCATCGCCATGTACCGTCAATCTCAGTGGGTTTATAGCTGGGGTTAACCACAATAATTATAGATATTGTTGACTTAATATTTATTTATATAAAGCTATTATATGAGCTTATGTTCGATCGAGCAAGCCACCAAACCTTGTAGCGTCCCGATTCTGGCAGTTGATTAGGTCGGGTTTTTGCCCGTGATGATTATGAGAGACAACTCTTTTAATGGTTAATATTTGTGATGCAGAGCTGTAAACAGTGAGAAAATGCCCCTAAAAGATTTATTCTTCGACCCACGCAAAATGCTACTATCCTTCCGCAAATCTCTGGCAAAACTCACTGACAACCGATTCGAGTTAGGGCTTGCACTAGGCAGTGGGCTGTTGATGGGAATCACCCTCGCGCCGACGGAAGCTTGGTATTTTGCTTGGATTGCCCTCGCGCCATTGTGGTATTTAGTATGTAGCCATCGCGGATCTGCTGCGCTGAAGCATAGCTATTTCCCCGCAGTTATTTATGGTTTGTGTTGGGGGATTGGATTTTATGGTTTAGGTTTGAGCTGGATCTTTGGGATTCATCCGATGACTTGGATGGGCGTGCCTTTTTTTGCCAGTTTAGGCATCGCTACTTTTTGTCTAACATTTATCACTTTATGGGGTGCGAGTTTAGCTACTTTTTGGTCGATTAGTCTGAAATTTATTAATTCTCAAGCTCAAGTTAATCCCTTAATTAGAGTTATCTTAGGTACCGCTTGTTGGTGTGGACTGGAGGAACTATATAGCCTGACAGATTTGTGGTGGACATCACTTGCACTCACCCAAAGTCCACACAATTTGTTCATTCTCCATCTCGGACAGTTATCAGGACCGACGATGGTGAGTGGGTCAATTGTTTTTGTAAATGGTTTAATTGCAGAAGGGTATTTAGCCTATGAGCGAAATCGTCATCAGACTAAAGTAATTCCAAGTATTAGAACAGTATCGCCGTATATTAGCAGTGCGATTGTATCGTTATTTATTATACATTTAATTGGTGCTAATTTAGCCGACCGAGCATTAGTTAATACTCCAGGATCTAGTCTCAAAATTGGTATTATTCAAGGAAATATCGGTAACGAAGTCAGACATAACCAAATCGGCTATCAACTAGCGATCGAGAATTATACCAAAGGTTATCGAGATTTAGTCAAGCAAGGTGTAGATGCAGTTATCACCCCAGAAACAGCATTTCCATATACTGAAAGCCAAATTAGATATACCTCTTTTTATCAAGCAATCTTGGATCTCAAAGTCACTGCATTTATTGGCGGATTTGGCGAAGTGTCTGGTGCAACTAATAATAGCATCCTGGCGATCGATGGTAATGGTAAAGTCGTTAGTCGTTATGATAAATGGAAGTTAGTACCACTCGGCGAATATATTCCCTTCGAGCAGTATATCGGTAAATTTATAGATACAATCTCACCATTGAACTCACATTTACTAGCAGGTAAATTTGCCCCAATCGTTAACACCCCATTTGGCAATTTCATTTTTGGCATTTGTTATGATTCTGCGTATCACGAACATTTTCGTCGTCAAGCCCAGACGGGAAGTTTAATTATCACCGCATCCAATGATGCTCATTATGGTGCTGGAATGCCTACTCAACATCACGCGATCGATCTGATGCGGGCAATTGAAACAGATCGCTGGATGATTCGGGCTAGCAATACAGGCTATTCCGCCGTTATTGATCCACATGGACGAACTCAATGGATTTCTAAACTAAATGAATTTGCTGCTCACGCTGATCAAGTTTATCGCCGCAATACTCAAACTTTATATGTCCGATTTGGTAATTGGTTAACCCCATTATTATTTGCGATCGGGTTAATCTTATTTATCCTTGATTCTAGATTTACAAAAAATAGAAGCAATTCATGACTTGCTTCTATTTTTAATCGATTCAATTTAGATCGAATCCATAAACATTTGATCCGTCCAACTACCATGTAAACCATAGGGAATATGATGAGTCAACCATAAAGTAGCTACAGCCCCTTTCGTCAGATCTGCGGCATCTAGAATGACCACAGCCGATCGATCTCGTTCCCCATCATAAATCATTGCTAGCAGCCAGCCATCGTCTTCTTGGGTGCTACCAGGGCGCGGTACAAACACAGGTTCAT
Source organism: Synechococcales cyanobacterium PMM_0072 (assembly GCA_949127675.1). Classification (GTDB taxonomy): domain Bacteria; phylum Cyanobacteriota; class Cyanobacteriia; order Cyanobacteriales; family Chamaesiphonaceae; genus Chamaesiphon. The sequence goes on along the minus strand of CASBPY010000194.1, from coordinate 12,957 downwards.
TCACATACCCGGTTGGTGCCGCCGTCCACAATTGTTGCGCGCCTGTTTCCCTGTCGAGCTTGATAATACTCTGCAACGGGGCGTTACCATCGGTAGTTTGAGCTGCACCCATGTACACATAGCGATATGGTTGTCCAACGTTGGCGGGGTTAATTGTGGGAAATTCACAACAGCGAGGTTCGACGAGCTGGCTAGTTACCTGCTGAGTCGTCAGATCCATTTCAAACCGCCATAACTGCCCTGGTGTCACCGTACTGAAATCTATCTCGCGGAAATCTTTGTTAGGTTCGGCTTCGGGGAACGTCGGGTAGGCAATTGAATCGATCGATATTTTACCATCGTGCTCGAACGCATTAGCATGGTGGAAGACAAAGCCCGATTTAGTTTCCAGGGTTTGCATCTGCTCACCGCTGCGAGGATTGCGGGGAATAACTAGAATTTTGGTCAGCTTTTCAGGCTGGAATTTGACACATTCTGCTGCACCTTTTAAGCCAAATAGAAACGGGAAAGGATTAAACCCAACCGGATTTTGGAAGAAGATACAATAGTTAGGTGTAATCGCAAAATCATGGATAAATGCGAATCCAGGAACTATATGTGAATGCTGTTCGACGACTTCACCATCGAGATCTAACTCGTAAATCGTAATTTCAGTCAGAAGTCCCGTTCTGTCTAATTTACCAGCCTTTAAACCAAAATTGACCATTAGCCCTTTGGGGTCAAATAATGGGTGAGCCGCAAATGGATCGCCTGGTTTTAACGTATTGTTTAGATACTCAATCCCCAATGTATCGAGTGTTTTCGGATCTAACCGATGTGGTTCAGCGGCTTCCCATAGAGCCAGTAATTTACCACCCCAATAGACAACTTGAGTATTGGCAATATTCTTGAGATTAAGATCAAAAGCATTAGTCTTCCAACCGCCCGCTTTCTGGGTACCAAACACACCACGATAGAGAAACTTACCCGCGATTTGTTCGGCGCGGTAAGCCTCAGTTTGGACGAAACGATTGAGAAAGTGCGCCTTACCATCTTGAAAGGTAATCCGACAGATCATCCCATCACCATCAAAAGGGTGACGAACAGAAACATCATTGATATCTAACATTCCTGGGCCATTTCTAAATAATGTCCCCGTCAATTCCGCCGGAATTTGTCCTTCAATTTCAGTGATCTGATAATCATACTCTTGTTTTTGCGATCGATAGCCCTGTTTCCATTGCTCTAAATTATAAGTAAGTTCTTTAGTTTGAATTTGCATATATATAAAGATTAACTGTTGCTAAGATGGGATAAAATCCCCTCCTTGGAGGGGTGGGTTAGATCTCAGCAGTAACGACTATTTCTCTGACTTAACTTCCAACAATTCCGGCGACATATTCGGTAGAAAAGATTGATTCCCAACTATCCCCGTTTGTGGATGGTCAATTGCACTGGCAGGCGGAATCAATGCTGCAGTTCTTGCTGTCAATTGTGGATCTTCATTCGGTAACAACTTAATAAATACTAATGGCAGCACACTACCAACATTAGTAACCAGAACTAACAACCACAATTTATCAAAATTAGTATCTGTTACTCCCAATAGATGAGTCAGAATTGCACCGCCTTCCTTCGATACCAAACCCGCTAAATTCAATACCGACATTAACATCGCAAAGAGTGTCGCTTCAATCCCTGGTGGACACAATCTCGCCGCTAGTATCAGTACAGGCATGAAGGTTAATTGTCCCATGATCGTCAGGATCAAACTATCTCCCAATGCAAACCAATGGTCGTCAATGCCTAACGATCGATTAGTATGAGTAACTAATAATAGTGCCGTCAAACCTAATCCGGCTGAAAATAAGGTCGTCCACAGAAAGATTTTGCGGAACGGAATGGTTTTTAAAAAGCGTTGGAAAAACCACACACCAAATAATGATGCCAAACTCGTAACTAATCGCACCCGCCCTAAAAACTCTGGCGTAAAGCCTAATTCATTAGTGCTGAAGTAAAAGAAGGCTGACTCTGCTGTCGGCGTACATTGCCACAAAAACAGAAATAGCGTCGGCATCCAAATCGCCTTTTGCTTCAGAGCTTGCCACAACTGCTGAATTTGATCTTTGACAATTGCCTTACCATCGCCATCATCTGAAGTGACTGGTTGCTCGGAGATTAAGAAAGCTGCTGCTGAGACTAAGAGCGGGAAAACTGCGGTAATCGCAAAGACAGTGCGGGTGCTGAAATGTTCGAGTAATAATCCACTAGAGTAAGCCGTGAGTAAACCACCGACAGCCGCCGCACCCCAACAGAGAGATTGAATCGAACCAGAATCAACCAATGATTCGTCTCTGGCACGTTCAACAATCAGTGAATCGACGATAACATCGCTCACCGCTACCGAAAGCGAAGTAATCACAATCGCAAATGTCGCAGCAGCGGCGGTATGGACTACCGTAGCTAGACTCACCCAAGCTGACACACCTACCAATCCTGATAAAATCAGATATGGTCGTCTTCTGTATCCAAAAATTGGCAAGCCATCAGACATAAACCCAAATAGAGGCTTAATCGTCCACGGCAACGCAGCTACACCCATCATGGCGGCAACTTCCGCTGGTGATAGTGCTAATTCATCCTTGAGGAAGAAACTTACTGCCAATCGAGATATTCCCAAAATTCCCTGAACGGCATATACCAACAAGATTGCAAACAATTCTGGCGTTGGCTGATGCCCGAACAGGATCTTGTTGATCAAAGGGTGAGAATTATTTTCTGATGACTCGGAACGCTCGGTCAGCATTGTTAAAGAATGTTACGCAGTATCCACCATTATCTTAACTGATCTTTACAAAACGATCGACCATCAATAGTGAACGAGTGAAATAATCGGCACGTCGGGCAACCGAGATCGACCATTTAGATCGTCTAACTCAATCACAAAGCCACAGCCGACCAACTCACAACCAACATCTTGCAATAATTTAGCTGTCGCCGCCGCAGTTCCCCCCGTCGCAATCAGGTCATCAACGATCAAAATTCGACTACCTGCAACTACGGCATCTTGGTGAATTTCTAGCTTGTCTGCGCCATATTCCAGCGCGTATTCAACCGTGTGTACCGCTGCTGGTAACTTCCCTGGTTTCCGCACGGGGATAAATCCCACCCCCATCTGATAAGCCAACGCTGCTCCAAAAATAAATCCTCTCGACTCCATCCCGACAATATACTCAGGTTGCCAATCTCTGACCTGATTTGCTAGGGTATCGATCGAGTATTTTAATCCCTCTGGGTCCCGTAATAAGGTGGTAATATCGCGAAATAAGATTCCAGGCTTGGGAAAATCGGGTATGTCACGGATTAAGGCTTTGAGATCCATTACTTGTGGTGATGACTTGGGTTAACTACCGATCCTCTATTGTTAACTACCAATTGTCAATCAGGGGCAAAGACTAGATCCATACAAAAGTTATCAGAAAATCTCGATCGAATTGGGATTATGGTTAATATCGATCGAGATAGTGAGATTGAGCGAACCAAATTTAGCCACGAGTGCTTGTCAATCTATTTTCTGACGGCACAACACTCGATCGACTAAACTTAGAAACGTAAGCCAGCACCTAAATTCACAGTCGTAGTACCATTACTAAACGGAATTGCAACAGAACCTAATAAAGCGACTTTATCGCTGACATTATAATCTGCCCCAATTTGACCAAAACCATTACTATTTGTCGTATTATTGGCTGTCTGGAACTCGAAACCCAGTCCGAGAAAGGGGGTAATCGATACTGGCGATTGACGGAGATCCCAGTCGTAAGTCAGGCTTGCACCATATCCGGTACCACCAGAGGGAAATTTTACAAACGGGCGAAGGGAAAAGTTGTCAGCGACACCAATTTTACTATCGATGCCAAAGGCACTGGAGCCACCACCTAAGCTAACTGAAGGTGCGATATAATTGTTGCCGATACCGCCAGCTAGAGCTGCTTGAGGCGATTGCGTAATTGCTGTGATCACAACTGCAAACAGGATTGCGGGAATAAATAAAAGCTTTTTCATGTGAGATAATATTGATTGGGGTATCAAATTAGACGATCGACACCTGCAATATGTTCCTATTGAACACTACATCTAAAAGTTTTTAGTAGTTTTAACTCGATCGCATGACTCAACACCTTACTCCTGAAGTTCGCCAAATTATCGAGCGGGTGCTGCAACTGGAAAAAGACAGACTCGATCGGAAGAAAAATTCACCAATCAATGATGATATCCTTAAAATCATCAAAGAGATTGTCGTATGAAGTTGACCACAATTCGGCTTTGCAACTTCCGTCAATTCTATGGCGAGACTCCTGAAATTCAGATTGCCACGGATGATGAGCGCAATACTACGATCATTCATGGCAATAATGGCGCGGGCAAGACTACGATCCTGAATGCCTTTACGTGGGTACTATATGAAAAATTTACGGCTGCTTTTGCCGAGTCTCAGCAATTAGTCAATAAACGGGCGATTGCGGAGGCGGATATTGGGACAGCGGTGGATAGTTGGGTGGAAGTCGCCTGGGAGCACGATGGTAAACGTTATCGTGCGAAACGGATGTGTCGCGCCTATAAGCAGGAAACTGGCGTTAATCTAGTTAATAATGAGTTGCTCTATCTCTATATCGGCGATGCTGATGGCAAATGGCTCCACCCCCAACAACCGCCGGATGAAATTATTGGGCGAATTTTGCCTGCGAGTCTACATCAATATTTCTTTTTTGATGGCGAACGGATCGAGCAAATCGTGCGCCAGGATAAACGATTAGAAATCGCTGAAGCTACGAAAATATTGCTCGGTGTAGAAGTCTTAAATCGATCGATCAAGCATCTGGCTGAAGCTAAAAAGACACTCGAAACTGAGCTAACTCAGATTGGCGATACCACGACTAAGGATTTGCTCAAGTCTCAACAGCAGTGTCAACAACAGATCGATCGAATCGAGCAAAGTCAAACTGAAATAGTTCAGGAAATTGCTAACTTTAAACAGATTAAACAAGAAATAGATATTTATCTATTAGAACTTACTGCCGCAAAAGCGACTCAATTACAGCGACAAGAATTAGAACGAACCAAAGCTACCCATCAGACCCAACTCCGTCAAGCTCAGACAGCGATTAAGCTATTAATTTCGACCCAAGCGCATACTGTTCTAATTACGGATCTGACTCAAGATTTCCAAACAATTGTCGGAGAATTACGCGATCGAGGTGAACTCAATCAAGGTATCTCGCGCGAATTTTTGAGCCAACTACTTCAGCACCAAAATTGTCTCTGTGGCACGAAATTAGAGCCTAAGACTTCAGCATATATTCAGGTTCAAAATTGGCTATCTCGCGCCAGTATTGCCGTAATTGAAGAGACAACTATGCGGCTAGTTACTCAGGTTGAAGATCTCAAAACCAAAGGTACTAACTTTTGGCAATTGATCGATCTTCAGCAGCAAATTGTAGCTACGACTCGATCAGAAATTAGTCAGCTAGAACTAAAAATCGATAATCTTGAATTGCAGCTTCGCCAAGATACTAATGTTGAGATTAGTAGTCTTCAAAAGCGGCTCGACGATATTGAAATCAAAGTTCGTGATCTAACTCTCAGCCAAGGTCAAAATAAGCAGCAAATCATCCATCTCGAAGGTCAAATTCAATCACTCGCGAAACAAATTGCTAAACAGCAGACAAATCTCGACAGGCAAAATCTAGCTCACCGCCGCCTCCAAGCGGCGACAACAGCAATTGCCCAATTAACCACGATTCGCCATCAACAAGAGCAGCAATTTCGGCTCGATCTCGAACAGCGGGTGCAACAGATTTTTCAAACGATTTCGGTTACGCCATATTTACCGAAGATCACTGAAAAATATGAACTTATGTTAAGTGAAAATACGCGAGGTGTCGAAACTACTGTCGCTGCTTCTACAGGCGAAAATCAGATTCTCAGCCTGTCATTTATCGGTGGGATTATCGATCGAGTCCGCACCTGGAGCGAGCAAAAACTGCTGATTGGCCCCGAAAGCAATACTTTCCCAATCGTGATGGACTCACCGTTTGGCAGTCTCGATCGGATTTCGCGTCGTCAGATTGCCAAGATCTTACCTCAATTAGCAAATCAGCTCGTTGTGCTAGTCACAAAGACTCAATGGCGGGATGAAGTAGAAACCGAAATGCAACCAAAGATTGGCAGACAATATCTCTTGACTTACTATACTTCTAAGTTAGATTGCCCTGAGGACTATCTGGAAATTAATAATACTCGTTATCCATTAATTAAGCATAGTCCTAATGATTTTGATTATACCGAAATTGTGGAAATTAGTGAATGGTGAATCGTGGATAGTGAATTAGAGCGTGAACGACAAAGAATACTAGCTTTATTAGCCAAAGATCATGATTTAGGACTGGATTTAAACATCCATATATTTGATACCCTGACATCGACTAATGATAAACTAGCTGAATTGATAGCTGAAGAAAATGCCCCTTCAGGTACAGTAGTAATTGCCAAAACCCAGACAGCCGGACGGGGACAACGCGGTCGAACATGGACTTCAGAGGCAGGTGGTCTATATTTGTCAATGGCAATCGCCCCAGATTTACCAGCCATAAATGTGCATCAATTAACGATCGGACTAGTTTGGGGGATCGCTGATCAATTGAGACAGCAGGGAATTGATGTACTGATCAAATGGCCTAACGATCTAATCTTAGATCATCGAAAACTTGGCGGGATTTTAACCCAAACGCGGATATTTCAAGGTAAAATTCAACAGGTAATCGTTGGCGTTGGCATTAATTATACCAATCCGGTAGAAATTCCTGCAATTAATTTGGCTCCTAGTAACGATCGTCAGCCAAATTACGCAAGTTTTCCCATTGAGATGTTAACAAGTTGTACGATTAGGGGAATTATAAGTGGGTATAAACGTTGCATTCCAGCAACGATCGACAGTTTACTGTCGGACTATCTAGAACTACTCAATGCTCGTGGTCGCTCAGTAATCGTCAATGGCAAGTTAGGAACTGTGTTGGGCATCTCGCCGCAAGGTGAGCTACACATCGGGTTTGCAACTGCTACTGAGATAACGGAAACGTATCTTACCCCTGGTACATTTACCTTGGGCTATGAGGGTTTGTGACTTCATACATACGCGACTTAATTAGTCTTGTTATGCTAGGGCGAACAAATAGTTCTGAACTGGACTGTGTTAAATCAAAATAACTATGAGCAGCAAGGCAGAAAAAACATCGAATCATTCACATCAGCAGCCTCGGTTAAATATCTTTTTCCGCAGCCCCCTGCTGTTGAAGATTGTTGCTTGGTTGGGAAGCCTCAGTTTCCTTAGCAGCACTGGGCTAGTTTTGGCAGATATCAAACCGATCTCCACAGCTAAAACTGACGTACCAGAACTAGTCCAAGCCTCAGCATCGCCAGTAATTGGCAATGTTTCGGCGAAACCAGAAGCTCGGGAAATATATGGTCCTTACCTTCCCCTCGCTCAACAGCCATCTCCAGTTCAAACTGATTCAGCTCAATTGCCAAATCGGGAAGTACCGATTGCAGTTGCTCCTGCTGATGCTGTAATTCTATCTACAGGCACAATTGTTCGCCCACAGCATACCGATATTCTCACCGCACCAAACTATACTGCTGGTGTCAACGAATCGAGTTCAGAACCGACAACTAGGATCCAGCCCGAGCTGAAGCTCGCTCAAGCTGTAAATGGCTATCGCCCTGTACCCGCAATTGCAAACATTCCCAATCCTTCACTGCCAAGTTTTGGTAAAGCTGGAACTAGAGCTAATCTCCCAACTAAGCCTGCTGCACCACAGGCAAATCAACGTCAGCCACTCACTCCAAAAGTGATGCCGTTGCTGGGACTCAGAAATACTGTTGTGGCACCAATTAAGCCAGTGGTAACAGCTCAAAGGACTTCGACTAAGCCTGCCGCTATTTTAGGAACAACGCCAGCACCAGCCGATGACTCAATTGAGATCTCCGTACCTGCCCCACGAACTGGACAAATGGTAGTTCAGCCTGTTGCTCGTCTGCCGCAAGTTAATCCAAATAAAGCAGTTCCCACTGTGCCCGCGATTCCTAGCGTTCGTCCGGCTGGGATGACAGACGCACCGACTGCTTTTGTCAATACAGGTGCGACTAGTGATCAATTAATTTACCCGCTTAGTAACCCAGTTCCCACAACTTCCAGCTTTGGTTGGCGGACACATCCGATTACAGGTAATCGCCGCTTCCATTCAGGGGTAGATCTCGGTGCTCCAATGGGCGCACCCGTTCTCGCTGCGGGCACTGGCATTGTAGTGTCTTCTGGCTGGCTGGGTGGCTATGGTAAAACGATCGTCATCCAACACAATGGTGTCCAGCAGACGCTCTACGGACATCTTTCCGAAATTTTTGTTCAACCAGGGCAAAGAATCGAACAAGGTACTGTAATCGGACGAGTAGGCAGTACTGGTAACTCTACTGGCCCACATCTTCACTTTGAAACAAAGATAGCTACCTCCGATGGCTGGGTGGCGATCGATCCTGGTGACGATATCAAGTATGCTCTAGACAATCTCCGTCGAGTTGCACCATACGCCCAACGAGATTTGCCACCTGGCTATAACTAGGGAAGTTTAGATCTCAAATTTTTGTGAATTTACCGATCCTGCTACTAAATTTAGCAGGATCTTATTTTTGGATCGGTTAATATCGATCGCTTGGAGGGGTATATTAACTAGTACTGAGACTAAAATTTTACTCATAAATTTGATTCAGTCCCATTAGCAAATAGGTGGCATGTTACTCAAGTCACAAGACGTAAGTTATTGTCAACTTGTACGTCAGTTCGGAAATACATCAGAAATTGTCAGTGGCGTAAGCTACCAAGGCAATTTATTTGTGCGTGGCAATTCTTTTCCCAAGCAGCAGCGTCAAGTCGCAATTACGGAAATGCGCCGTAATTTCCTCGATCCAGAACCAGTGATTGCTTGTCTACTGGTGGAAAATGGTGATATTGTGACGATCTGGTATGAGGATCGCTATATTACCAAGATTGCTACAGCAGCGGCTGATATCGTCAAGCATTTTAGCCTAGCTCAGTTGGTCGAGGAAATGCGATCTAAATCAGGTGTCAAGATCGAGGATCGCGCCCAAAGCTTTCGCTTCCCCTATCGCCGCTGTTTTATTGGACGGGAGGGCGTAGATTGGATCGTCAAGCGACTATCGATCGATCGTCCCGATGCTGTCGCCCTCGGTGTAAAATTAATTGATGAAAATTGGCTCAAAAATCTTTCCAACAAGCAGTCTTTTGGCGATGATGAGCTTTTTTATCAGTTTTGTATGGACAAGTGAACAGTGAACAGTGGACAGATCTGTAGGTTGGGTTGAAGAATGTTGGCGGAGCCTCTCCGTGAGGAGACAACCCAACACACTCAGCACTAAACTTTCCACCATCAGGATTTCAGATTACAACGAGGGTTTCCAATTTGCCCAATCTTGAGGTTTGAGGAAGATATTATAGAGTTCAGCTTCGGGTGAATTTGGTTCGGGTTTGTAGCCATATTCCCAGCGAACTAGCGGTGGAAGCGACATCAAGATTGATTCGGTGCGTCCATTGGTTTGGAGTCCAAAAATTGTGCCTCGATCGTAGACTAGATTAAACTCGACATAGCGGCCGCGTCGGTATAGTTGGAAATTGCGCTGATGTTCGCCATACTCAGTATTGCGGCGACGTTCGACGATTGGTACATATGCAGGTAAGAAGCTATGAGCGCAATCTTTAGAAATCGCAAATAGTTCTTCCCAAGTGCGCGGTGCCGGAACGCCAATTTGATCGCTATATTGAGCAGCAGGGCCTTGGGGGTCAGGGCCACGATACAATGCTCCTTGGCCATCTTGGTAGTCAAAGAAGATTCCCCCCACGCCACGGGTCTCGTCGCGGTGTTTGAGGTAAAAATACTCATCGCACCAGAGCTTAAAAGTCGAGTATAGATCGGGACTGTGTTTGTCGCAACCTGCTTTGAGGGTATTGTGGAGATGACGAGCATCCTCTGCAAATGGATAGTAGGGAGTCAGATCCAAACCACCCCCAAACCACCACACGGGGCCAGCTTCAAAATAACGATAGTTGAGATGGACGGTGGGAATATAGGGATTGCGCGGATGCAGTACCATTGAGGTACCTGTCGCAAACCAGCGATGCCCAGCCGCATCGGGACGTTGACTTAAAATTGAAGGGGGTAAATGATCGCCCCAAACTTCTGAAAAGTTGACACCACCTTGCTCAAATACATTACCTTCTTTCATTACCCGCGATCGACCACCACCGCCTTCGGGACGATCCCAGCTTTCTTCTTGAAACTTACCACCACCATCCACTGCTTCCAAGCCTTGACAGACACTATCTTGGAATTCCCGCATGAACTGAGTCATCCGACTTTTTGCATCAGCAGGGGGGAGAAACTTGGTGTCGGTGGAAAAAGCTGTCATATACGAGAGTTGAATTAAGGTTGAATCGATTTAACTATCTAGCAACCTAGCATATTCAGGCGATCGAGCCTTGGTGATTGTTACAGGAAATATACAAATTAGGCTTTAGGCTTTAGGTTTTAAGCGATTAGGACACAACTTAAAAATCAGAAATGTAGGGTGGGCAGTGCCCACAGACAATGTATAGCCGAAGAAAAGAGGCTTTAAGCTATTTGATCCGATTACTAATGATACGCGATATGATCGAATCATCTTTGCACAAATCGATCGTATAGCGTGCCAAAGAAAATTAATAATCACAAACTAAAATATTGATATTACTATATCGAAAATGGTATGTGGGCATTGCCCACCCTACTACCTGACTACTGGCTCTAAGGTTGATGGATGTGTTAGTGTGCCAGATTGATTGAGCGGTAGAATAAATGCTAGTTAGTAAGTAAGTATTGTTATGGCTAAGATTACTGTTATCGAGTTGTTGGATAGATACGAAGCTGGGGAACGAGACTTTCGTGGACTCGACTTGTCTGGACTGGAGTTCTTTGGTTCGAGCATTGGCAAGCGAAAGTTTATCACCAGAGGAGCCGATTTCACTGGAGCTAATATGAGTCAATGTATTTTCCTGAGCGGTAATACCTCGTTCGGTGGTGGAATTTTCCGACATGTTGATTTTACTGGTGCGGAATTCAGCGATAACGGCATTCGGGATTGCGATATGAGCTTTGCTAACTTCACTGGGGCTGATTTTGGGGAAAGTGCTAGCAGCAGAGTTGATTATGAGGGAGCTGACTTCACTAATGCTGTTTTCTTTCAGTCTAGTATTTTTAAATCGGTAGTCACTGATGCTATCTTCAGAGGAGCCAAGCTGGAAGAGAGTGGACCAAAAGACGGGAAACTCACTCGTGTTGACTTCACTGGAGCTAAAATGTTTACCCTTGATGTTGGAAGAAGAAAAGTTATTTTCGACCAAACCATTATGCCCGACTGTAGTATCCGTACTGATTCCTAATTGGCTAGGTAGATATCTCCCTGTAGGTTGGGTTGAAGCCCGCGAAACCCAACACCCCCCGCGTCAAAAGAACGATCAGTTAAAAGTATTAGGTATCTACATCTTCCCAATCGAGAACATTTTACAGCATTCAATCTCGCGCGATCGATTGAAGTATCAGAAGTAATCGACATTTGTGTTGTTGGGTTTCGCTTCACTCTACCCAACCTACAACTTTCGGTACGTTTCGCGATCGGGCAACTATGGACTAAACTATTCCCAGTTAAGATGCTGATGGTGTGATTTAGGCTATAGACTAAATCCATAGTCGAAAATATATAAATACTGATGTTAGACCGCAGTGCCGTTTTAGAAGTACTTAGACCAGTTCAAGATCCAGAGCTACAGAAGAGTCTGGTCGAACTGAACATGATCCGCAACATCCAGGTAGATGGTGGAGTCGTTAAATTTACCGTAGTGTTGACTACTCCAGCTTGTCCCCTGCGGGAATTTATTGTCGATGAATGCAAACAGGCAGTTAAAACACTCCCTGGCGTGACTGATGTAGAGATTGAAGTAACTGCCGAAATTCCCCAACAGAAGGGCTTGCCTGACCGCCAAGGCATCGATCGAGTCAAAAATATCATCGCGATCTCCAGTGGTAAAGGTGGTGTCGGTAAAAGTACAGTCGCGGCGAATGTTGCTGTCGCTCTCGCCCAGTTGGGTGCAAAAGTTGGCTTGTTAGATGCGGATATTTATGGCCCCAATGCACCACTGATGTTCGGTTTGAGCGATGTGCGATTGGTACCAACGGAAGATGGTAGCCTCGAACCTGCCTTTAATCATGGGGTGAAAGTGGTATCGATGGCCTTTTTGATCGATCGAGATCAGCCGGTAATCTGGCGGGGGCCAATGTTGAACGGGATTATCCGTCAATTTCTGTACCAAGTTAATTGGGGTGAATTAGATTATCTGATCGTCGATTTACCACCTGGAACTGGTGATGCTCAACTCACCCTCGCCCAAGCCGTACCAATGGCTGGAGCAGTGATTGTCACCACCCCCCAAACAGTCGCCCTCGCCGATGCCCGCAAAGGATTGCGGATGTTTGAAAAATTCACTACAGTACTGGGAATAGTCGAAAATATGAGCTACTTTATTCCCCCAGACATGCCAGATCACCAGTATGATATCTTCGGATCTGATGGTGGCGAGAAATTTGCCGCCGAAGTAGGAGTACCATTATTGGGTCGAATCCCTCTGGAAATTCCTGTCCGCACTGGTGGCGACAATGGCATTCCGATCGTTTTAGGTAATCCAGCATCTGCTTCCGCACAAGCTTTAGTTAGTATTGCTAAATCGATCGCAGGTAAAGTATCAATGGTAGCTTTAGGATAGTAATTTAGTGAATGGTGGATGGTGAATAGTGATTTAGGTTGCCTGCGTCCCCCAGT
>CASBPY010000193.1 GCA_949127675.1 Synechococcales cyanobacterium PMM_0072 | reverse complement strand
GGCTTTTAAGGATGTGGATTCTGTCACTCCAATTTATTTGGGCTTTGGGATTTGGAAAAATCCTGAGAATAAAAGTACTCGTCAAATCATGGTAATTGGCTTTAATCCAGCCGACAAACAACTATTCAAACTACCAGGAGTCGGCGAAAATCTTGATAAAATGAAATTGCCAGATACTTATCTATTCGACGAAAAGTCTCGCGCCCAATTTGGAGACATTCCGGCAATCTTTAATGCTGGGAAACGAGTCCAAACAGAAGTAGACGGACGAAGAATAGATATTGGTGGTTTATTTACCCTCGGTGCCTCATTTGGCGCAGATGGGAATTTAATGACTAGCGACACAAACTTTGCTCGGATGTTCAAACAACGAGAGCCAGGGTTAATTGATGTTGGAGTGGTTAAATTAAAGCCAGGTGCTAATGTAGAAGAAACAATTGCCTCGATGGAGGCATCTTTTCCGAAAGATGTAAAAGTACTCTCCAAAGCAGAATTTATTAAATTCGAGCGAACTTATTGGGAAACTGGAACTTCGATCGGATTTATTTTTACCCTCGGTACAGTAATGGGTTTCATCGTGGGGATCGTGATTGTTTATCAGATTCTGTACACTGATGTTGCCGATCATTTGTCTGAATATGCGACCCTCAAAGCGATGGGATATACAGATTTTTATCTGTTAACTGTCGTTTTTCAAGAAGCAATTATCTTATCAATTGTTGGCTTTTTCCCTGGGATGTTTGCCGCAATGGGACTTTATACCATAACTCGTAATGCGACTAGTTTACCCTTGTTAATGACGGTAGCTCGTGCAACAACAGTGATGATTTTGACGATGATTATGTGTACTGTCTCTGGAGCAATTGCTGTGAGAAAACTTCGAGCAGCAGATCCGGCCGATATGTTTTAATTAATTGATAATTAATAATTGATAATTGATAATTGGGTTTTTAAGATGGGGATTTAGACCATTGCTTTTTGTTAATTAATTTTACTGGCAGCAGCTTCATCGAGATATAGTGTCGCACCAGGATGATTTCTTAAGATGGATGCCGGACAAGTGGTGCTAATTTCTCCAGTTAGCATTGTTTTGACAATGGCTGCTTTGCGCTCACCCATTGCTAGACAATAAATTTGTTTGGCTGTGGCAATTGTGGGTAAAGTCAGCGTCAAGGCGTATTGGGGTACGGCTTCAATTCGATCGAAGAATCCGGTATTTACTTGCTGTTGGCGAGACTTATCGGCTAGTTTTACCAACTTAACTGGATATCGATCGTTAAAGTCGGCTACTTCAGGATCATTGAAGGCAATGTGTCCAGTTTCACCGATGCCGAGCAAACAAAGATCGATCGATTGAGCTGATAATAATTGAGCATATCGATCGCATTCAGCAATTGGTTCGACAGTATCGCCATTGAGATAATTAAACTTTCTCACAGCAACTTTTTGCTCGACTAATTCGCGCATAAATAACTGAAAACTCGCCGGATGTTCGCCACCAATCCCCAAATATTCATCTAAATGAAATAGGGTAATTCTGCCCCAATCAATCTCGCCAAATGTGGTCAAATCTTTGAGTAATTTTACCTGAGAAGCCCCAGAAGCCAAAATCGCCGCCGCACTTCCCTGTCGATCGATTACTTCATTCAAGTACGATTGAGTTTGGGCAACTAGATGACTGACTATATCTGCCTCATGACGATAAACCTCAACCCGCAAAGCATCGACTTGGAAGGTATGTAATGGCATATTCGATCGTTGATTGCACAAGTAACCTGTAGGGGTGCCCCTCGTGGGTACCCTCATCAACTATGATACCCAAAAACAATCGATCGATCGCTAAATTATCTTCCCCGCAGTCACCGCATTATTTCACCACCAAGATGAACTGGAACTGATTGTAGCCGATTGACAATCCCCGCAGTACTAAATAAACCCAGTCCCAACAAGACAGCAATCGCCATAATTTTGCTAGTTAATTGTTGATGGCTCGATTCGGTAGCTAGAAATCGATCCGACCACATTTGACTATCATCTGGATCTACTAGTGGTAATGTCTCTAAATCTGCCAATACTGCCTGAGTACAATCATAGCGACAGCTCTCATCTGCCCGTGTCATCCGCTCCAAAATCGCCGCTAATCGATCACTCACACTCGTCAAATCTCGCCAGATCACCTCTTGGGCTTTATCCTTGGGCAAGTGGAGCGGATAATGTCCCGTCAGGAACTGAATCGCCGTCATCCCCAGTGCGTAGATATCAGTGCTAAATGTGGCAATCCCCTCAGCTTGTTCTGGTGCATGATAACCTGGAGTCCCTACCACTGTCGTCGGCGCAAGTGAATCCCCATCCAAATCTTGCACCGCCCCAAAATCAATCAAGCACAATTGGCCGTTATCCCATCGCCGAATAATATTAGCGGGCTTAATATCCCGATGAATTGCCTGCTGTTGATGCACATAGCCCAATACCTGGAGCATCTCCCGCAGGAATCTAACTACCTTTGCCTCGCTCCACTGATGTCCGATCGTAAATTCCTTGCTCAGATCGTCCCCAGCCACAAAATCCTGTACCATAAACTGGTCGCCCTGATGCTCAAAACACTCTACCATCTGGGGAATCTGGCTGTGCTTGAACCGATTCAGGATCGCTGCTTCGAGATTAAATAACTGCAACATCCGAGGATGCTCAACTTTCGGACGCATTTGTTTGACGACACAAGAGGGTGCCCCTGGCGCAGTCAGATTCTTTGCTAGATAAGTGTGAGCAAAGCCACCTTTACCGAGCCGTTTGATAATTTGGTAACGACCATCCACGATAATATTCATGGGTTGGGGCAAGCACAAATTGCTATGAAGGTTATAGGTCTATATGATCGTCGATCCGATCGAACCAATCTGTATCCCATTAGACCATTCATAATTGCAATCAACTAGTATTGCTGATTCAGCGATTTGTACTATTGATTAACTAAATTCCTGATCTACTAACCGTAAAGCTTTGAACCAAAGACAATCCCTGTAAACGAGCTAAGTTTGATTAAATCATCTAAATGATAAGCCTAAATTATGAGTCAAGTTATTGCTGCCTTTTACAAATTTGTTAGTTTAGATGACTATCAAAATCGTCGTCAACCCCTATTAAATCTTTGTCAGCAGTACAACATCAAAGGCACGATTTTACTGGCGGCAGAAGGGATTAATGGGACAATTGCGGGGACTCGATCGAGTATCGATACCATTCTCGCCGCCCTGAGATCCGATCCCTGTTTTGCCGAGCTAGAACACAAAGAATCCACGGCAACAAAAGCCCCATTCGACAGGCTCAAAGTCCGACTCAAACGAGAAATCGTCACTTTTGGCATCCCCACCGTCAACCCCAGCAATCTCGTCGGTACCTATGTAAAACCCCAGGATTGGAACGAACTAATCGCTAATCCCGACGTACTGGTAATTGATACCCGCAACCAGTATGAAGTCGAAATCGGTAGCTTTGCTGGATCGATCGATCCGCACACTGATTCCTTCACCGAATTTCCTGAATATGTCGCAGCCCACCTCGATCCCCAGCAGCACAAGCAAATCGCCATGTTCTGCACTGGCGGTATCCGCTGTGAAAAAGCCAGTTCTTATCTCCTCTCCCAAGGCTTTGAACACGTCTACCATCTCCAAGGCGGTATCCTAAAATACCTCGAAGAAATCCCTGCTAGTGAGAGCCAATGGCAAGGTGAATGCTTCGTCTTTGACGATCGAGTCGCCGTCACCCACGGACTAGAACCAGGGACTCATCAGCTTTGCTGGGGCTGTGGCAATCCGATCTCACCAGCAGATCTCACATCACCCCATTACGAACCAGGCATTTGTTGTCCCCGCTGTTACCCTACGATTACCCCAGCACAACGTGCTAGCCGAACCGAGAGATGGCGACAACTGCAATTAGAGGGCTAGGGGATGGAAAGACTAATTGGTTTAGCGACTAAATAATCTACCTGTGGACATCAACTTCTGAACCTATACTGAACTATATCCCCGCATCACAATCCCAATCCAATTAGTTTACCGATGAAATCATTACACCGTCCCGATCTGTTCTGTTGGTCTGAGTTCAATCCAGAACGCAATGTTGATTTCCATAGTATTGCCTGGATTCGTCCAGAAGGGAACGTGCTCGTCGATCCTCTCCCCCTATCCGAGCATGATTGGGCGCATTTACAGTCTTTGGGTGGTGCTAAGTGGATTGTGATTACCAATTCCGATCATCTTCGTGCCAGTCAGGAAATCGCTGAGAAAACAGGTGCCCAGATTGCGGCTCCAGGGGGCGAACAAGCTACTTTTCCGATTCCAGTTCAGCGGTGGTTAGGTGATGGTGATTTAGTCGTTCCTGGGCTAAATGCGCTGGAATTACACGGCTCTAAAACTCCTGGGGAGTTGGCTTTCTTGCTCGAACAAACAACCCTGATCACTGGCGATTTAGTCAGAGCGCATCAAGCTGGCTCGTTGATGTTATTACCTGATGCTAAGTTGCTCGATCGATCTCAGGCAATAGCTTCGGTGCGGCGATTAGCTCAGTTAAGTCAAATCGAAGCTGTACTTGTCGGCGATGGTTGGCAAATCTTCCACGATGGGCATACTTATCTGCAAGGATTACTCGATTAGAGATCGAGGTGTTTTCCAGAACTCTACAAAAAATTCAACATTGTCGATTGGTTTAACCTCGTGCTCTACTTCTGGTAGCACGATCCCCTGACAATCGCGATCGAGGATTATTTGAGTATGATATGGGTCGTGAATGCGATACTGAAGATGACCAGATTGGACATGAATGATACCCCACACGCCTTTCTGGGTCGTGTGTCGCGATTGTAGCCCCTTTGGGATCGAATCGTTTGAAAACAAGGGCGTGCGTCGATAAGGGGCATAGCCATCTGGGATCTCTTGCCTGTCGCACAATACGCAATTTAGGAGTTGTCCGATATGTTCTAACCTTCCTGCTGCTGTAATTACCCAAGGACGTGGAAAAAAGGGCGGTTCGTGACGGGTATGCTGGCAATGTCCGCAGTCTAATTCTGCTACCCAATGTTGCTCTAAATCTTGATGAAATCCAACTATCGATCGATGCAATGTTATTCTCCTCTATGCTGATAAATTATTTGACCCGACTTGATTGCGACAAAGATCGCATTGGTATCGATTAATCCTCCTCATCCTGTATTAATCAACATTGCATGAGGCTTCATTTTAGCGAGTGCATCTTTATTTACTAGATGATAAGTCATCCACGTTGTTATAGCCCGCACAACGCAAAGCAATTAAATTTATTCCATTCTTTGCGAGAAATTCCAAAAATTGGGTTAAGAAGAGCTTAGAGACTGAAATCGTAGGCGTTACTCTAAAACTCCTCGGGAATTGACTTTCTTGCTCGAACAAACCACCCTGATCACTGGCGATTTAGTCAGAGTGTATCAAGCTGGCTCGTTGATGTTATTACCTGATGCTAAGTTGATCGATCTCAGGCAATAGCTTCGGTGCGGCGATTAGCTCAGTTAAGTCAAATCGAAGCTGTACTTGTCGGCGACGGTTGGCAAATCGTCCGTGATGGGCATACTTATCTGCAAGGATTGATCGATTAGAGATC
>CASBPY010000192.1 GCA_949127675.1 Synechococcales cyanobacterium PMM_0072 | reverse complement strand
TCTAATGTAGAGGTGAATTGTGAATTAATACTGTCTATTTCTTGGCTTGAAAGGGAGTATTTGATTTTTTAAACTAAAATTAACCTTTAGATAAGGTGCTGAACTTATACTGAGTCTAAGTTCAGCACCCCTTCTATCAATGAGTAGAATCATTTAACTGGCATGGATTCAGACAATGGCATCGTTGTAGGTAGTTGAGTCATTGCATTAGGTGCTGGTTGTTGGTGATTGTTAGCTGTTGCTGCTGGCTTCGCACCTTTTTTGATTTTTTTGTTGGAAGCTTTAGTCGTCGTAACAGATACAGTCGAAACGTGTGAAGAAGTGTGATGAGCGGTAGCGGAGCTGATGAGGCTAATCAAGCTCAGTGGCGAAAAAACCATGGTAGCGAGCGCGATTGTTTGAATTACTTTAATCATAAAGTTTTATTGAGTTTTAGATATTTTCCTGAAATCACGTTAAATACTTGAAAAGTAACGTACTTCCATTCTAACATCAAAAAAATGTAATTTATCGAAAAACGCAATTAAATTTCAGATTTTTAGGACACTCTATAAAATCATCTTGAGGATATAAGTAACTTACTAAATTGACGACAATGGTTGATAAATCGTGCTGGTAAATGTGGTCTAGCTCCAAAATGTAGATGGGTATATGCAGCCTGAACTTTTTGCTGATACCATCCTTCAGGTATAAAAACTAAATTAGATTCATACCCATCAAGAGTATATAAAGGCTGACTTGGTAAATTAGTAAGAGTAGAACGGTGAAATTCATGTCCCCACACCCGATCGCCTAGATCAAACAACAAACTATTTTGCAAAGCTGTCAGTTGTCGATAACCAAGTGTTAGCTTTTTCCCCATCATTGCGGTGGTCTTGAAAATTCCGACCATCGGATAAGATCGATCATTAAAATCAATAATTTGATCGCATAAATACATCAAGCCCCCACACTCAGCATAAGTCGGCATTCCGGCTGTAATCGCCGCTGCTACAGATGTTCGAGCTGACTGATTGGCTGCGAGCGTCTCGGCAAAGACTTCGGGAAATCCACCCCCAAAATATAAGCCGTGGATATCTGGAGGTAGCTGGGTATCTACCAGTGGACTCCACTCAACTAGTTCAGCACCTGCATCTTCTAGCAAGTCTAGGTTGTCTGCATAGTAGAAGTTAAATGCGGCATCTCTGGCGACGGCGATCCGGATCTTTGGAATGGTTGCGGGGATCTCGATTCTGTCCCGAACCGCTTTAAAGAAGATTGGCGGGGTAAACACTGGCTCAGAAACTAGTAGTGGTAATAGCCGCTCCCAGTCAAAACAAGTTTCCCCGACATGTGCCAGTCGATCGACTGTATCATTCAAATCGGTCAACTCTCCCGCTGGAATCAGCCCTAAATGTCGATCGGGTATTGTCAGGTCATCTCGCCGTCTGAGTACGCCGAGGATGGGTAGACGAAGCGGCAAGAGAGCAGCCGTGAGTAGTTCTAGGTGTCGATCGCTACCAACCTGATTGAGAATCAAACCCGCAATCTGAACTTGAGGGTCAAAAGTCCGATAACCGTGGGCAATTGCGGCGATCGATCTGGATGTACTACTACAATTGAGAATTAATACCACAGGTACATTCAGCAATTTAGCAACCTGCGCTGTACTACCCGCATCAGTTGTCCCCGATGCGCCATCAAATAACCCCATCACCCCCTCAATCACGGCGCAATCGGCAGTCTGGCGATGTCGATTAAAACATTCCCGAACATAAGCATCGGAAGTTAAAATCGGATCGAGATTCCGACACGCTCTCCCTGTTACATAAGAATGAAACATCGGATCAATATAATCCGGCCCAACTTTAAAAGATTGTACCGTTTGTTGTCTGCGGCGAAGGGCCGCAAGTAAGGCTAATGTGACGGTGGTTTTGCCTACACCACTGCGTTCTCCAGCGATTGCGATCGACATAATTAGGGTATTTCGATTAGATTTCTAGCTGACCACCCTCAGAGTGATCGAGTTCGTTGAGTGTTTCCAAACCTATAGCCGCCGATCCTCTAGCAGCTCTTACCTTGAACTGACCATTATTGTAGTTCAATGATCCATAGCTGTTTAAATGCCTCTTTAATACGTAAAACTAGAAAAAAATTCTTACGTTCTGGGATTACTTGAATCATTTCAGTCGTCCTCTGCCTAAGTAAAGAAAAAGGCCCCAATAAAGTTGATTAGACCTTACCGGAACCCTTTTCTAATTCTGTTTAATTTCTAATCGGAACGAGAGGATTTGAACCTCCGACCCCTACTACCCCAAAGTAGTGCGCTACCAAGCTGCGCTACGTCCCGATGCAGATAACCAGCATAGCAATTCTCGACAGGTTTCGCAAGTACAAATGAAAAAGTCTGACGATTCTAACGATCGAACGACAGAATCGATTAAGATCTATCAACGCGATCGTTGCTACAATCCATCATGCCACATAGCGATAGTAGTTTATGTCATTCGATTTGAACAAACGTCATCAAGAGATTTTGTGGGCAACAATCCGGCAGTATATTTCTACCGCCGAACCAGTTGGCTCTAAAACACTCGTCGATGGGTACAACCTCAATATTAGTCCAGCTACTATTCGCAGTGGATTTGCAGCACTGGAGAAGGCCGGATTTTTGTACCAACCGCACACTTCAGCAGGCAGAATTCCCTCTGATTCGGGTTATCGTTTGTATGTTGATCGATCGATTCAGCCATCACCAAATATAGGTCGGCAAGTTGAAGCCTTACTTGCTGAAAAACTGGATTGGGATAGTTGGAGTATCGAAGCAGTTTTACGCAGTGCCACGGAGGCATTAGCAACTTTGAGTGGCTATGTAACGATGATTACCTTGCCGCAAACTAAGCGACTGACGATCAAGCATATTCAGCTTGTGAGAGTGGAATTGACCAAGATTATGGTGATCGTACTCTGGGATTCCTACGAAACCCAGTCAATCTTGATGCAACTACCTCAATCATCTCATCATCTGACCGATGGAGATGCACTCGATCGACAGTTACAGATTTTATCAAATTTTTTGAATAGTAAACTTAGGGATCGTTCGGTACTAGAAGTATTTAAACTAGACTGGAGCGAACTAGATCAACAATTCCAACACTATATAAATTTAGTTAGTAATCTACTGATAGATTTGTCTAAAAAGTCTAAACCAATTCATTCATCGCAGATTATGATTTGGGGAATTTCTGAGATTCTTGATCAACCGGAATTTTCTCAACTAGATACTGTTAAAACATTGCTGCATTTATTAGAATCAGAACAGGATAAGATCTGGGATCTCATCTTTAATCCAGATATTAATTCATTACTAGATCTTCAGCCCAAAATATCCATTAAAATTGGTGCAGAAAATCCCCTTAAACCAATGCAGACTTGTACATTAATTTCTACCAATTATCACCAGAATTCAGTTCCTGTAGGCAGTGTGGGCTTGTTAGGCCCAAAACGCATGTTATATGAAGATGCGATCGCATTGGTTCAGTCTTCAGCCAGTTATATCTCTGCGGCAATTAGTCAGGGATAGTGAATAGTGAATAGTGAACAAGCATAATTTAAAACCGAAAGCATAAAACCTAATTATGAAAATTGCTGTTGTAGACTATGACATGGGGAACTTGCATTCTGTTTGCAAGGCGTTGGAATATGCGGGTGCTGAGACATTAATTACTCATGTACCGTCAGAATTAGCGAGTGCAGATGCGATTGTGTTGCCAGGAGTTGGTTCATTTGATCCGGCGGTGAAAAAAATTCGCGATCGAGATTTAGAGCAACCACTCAAAGATATTATTGCTAGTGGTAAACCATTTTTAGGGATCTGTTTGGGATTGCAAATCTTATTCGATCGATCTGATGAGGGTAACGAAGCAGGTTTGGGCATTATTGCTGGAACCGTGAAAAAGTTTCAGCCAGAATCGAATCTAACCATCCCTCAAATGGGTTGGAATCAACTTAATTTCTCTCAACCAAGCTGTCCGTTATGGAGAGAATTAGATACGGCTGAGTGGGTATATTTCGACCATTCGTACTATGTCGAGCCGAATCAATCTTCAGTATCGGCGGCAATGGTGACTCATGGCAGTCAAACTGTGACAGCCGCCATCGCTCAAAACAATATCATGGCTGTCCAGTTTCACCCCGAAAAATCTTCGACAACTGGGTTGCAGATCCTGACTAATTTTGTCCAAGCGGCTAAATCTTAGTGAATAGTTTAATCCACCATCCACTAATTTAATAATTCTGCAATTGCCGCTAGACTAGCTGGATCTAAATACTGTTCATTATTGGCTACTACCGATCGTAAAAAGCTTTTGACTCGATCATCTTCGTTAGCGTAGCCTTGCCCCTGGCAAATCGACCAACCTATTTGACGGTTAGAAATTGCAGCACCGACGATTGTATTAACTTGGGCGGCTGTAAATTCAGAATAATAGCTTAATTTAGCAATTGCTGCTTGAGTATTAGCGATCGATTGACTATTGACTAGATCTCTAATCAAGAAATCTTTGTCTCTAGCACTTGCGAGCATAATTTCAGGAAATTGTTCTTTACAGAAACTTGATAGTCGCTTATAGAAGTGAATTTTAGTCTGCTTTTGAGCGTCCCATTCAGTTAGTAAGAAATCACTAAATTCATCGTCATTAAGTGCAGAACAATAGTCTTTATCTCCTGTAATAAAATATAGATCTTCACCTATTGGTGTTTCGTCGAGCAATGATTCCCAATTAATCGCGTCGCCTAGTGAATTATTTTTACCAGGTGGATTACCTACGCTCATGCGTAACTTAGCTTTCTCTACTGTTGTGGGATCTGGACTCAGCTTTTTCCCCAAACTAAATAAGGACTGGATGATTCGATCGGCTTTAAGAGTTTTGGCTTTGATATCAACTAAAATTCTAGTATTTAAAGCTGCATGAGCTTGCTCATGATGCTTCAGTGCTTCCCTGAGAGTATCTATTTCTGGATAATCTTCACATAATTGGGGAAATTGGGTATTAAAAGTTTGGGTCCGAAAAGACTTGATCGCTCCATCGATCCGTTGTTCGCGATTACGATAGAATTCATTAATGATTTGATCTGTGAGTAGTAGTGTGATTTGTTGTTTCTCGATCGCATCGATGATTTTATTTAATTCTGCTAAATCATCTTGATTGAGAGAATAAAAAGATAGCAGAATATTTGTGTCTATGAAAAGCTGCATATCTTAAGTTGGTGAATGGTGAATGGTGAATTAATCAAGCGATTGCGGTGATATTTTGTCCCTATCTTACAAATGTCCATCTAGTTATTACAAACCCATTGCAGTACCTTCCCCCCGTGGATCTGCGGCACCTTCTAATTTACCGTTGGGTAATTGTTGGATGGCATTGGCATTTCCCCAATAACTACGGGGTTCGATCGAGTGTCCCCGCCGTCGCAACTCTGCTAGGGTAGCAGGATCGAATCCCCACGGATCGACATTGACTCGATCTGGTTTCCACTGATGATGAATTCTACCTGCGGCTACAGCAGCACCAACGTCCATTTTATATTCCAAGACATTTAGTAAGATTTGGAGCACGGTAGTAATAATAGTACTGCCTCCAGGCGCGCCGATCGCCAGTCGAAACTGACCATTTTCAGTGATGATCGTTGGTGTCATACTTGATAGTGGTGTCTTGCCAGGTGCGATCGAGTTTTTGTCGCCACCAATTAGTCCAAATACATTGGCAACTCCAGGTGCGATGGCAAAATCATCCATTTCGTCATTTAATAAAATCCCTGTAC
>CASBPY010000191.1 GCA_949127675.1 Synechococcales cyanobacterium PMM_0072 | reverse complement strand
CCACTATAGAACAGTCCAAATAACGAAGTAGAAATATCGGCGATCGAGGCTATTTTGGGCAGGAACAGCAGGTAAAAGCAAATTAGAGTGCCCGCAATCGGAAATAGAGAATCGTCAATATTAGAGCCAGTTGCTCCCACGAGTAGCAACACTTGACTAGCAATCAAGGTAATTTTACTGGCTGGTTCAATTCCTTTCGCCCTAACTAGCTTGAAGTACTCAATCTGACCCAGATAGACAATAATACACATCCCGATCGTAAAATACCAGCTACCTAGCACTAACATACATATAGCTACAGCACCTACGATGAGGCTACTAATGACGCGGGATGATGACATTTAAGCTCGGAGTTGGGAGTTGGGAATATAGGGGTGTAGGAAGTGTGGGGGTGTGGGGAGTGTAGGGCTAAAAAAAGAAACTCAGTTCTCAAATTCTCCATGTCCCCAGTCACCCCATCGATTCTTTACCATCAAACGTTTACTCTAATTTTTCCGCACTTAAAATAAACAGCGGATCGACAGCAACTAGGCGGCGGCTATTACCTCTGGTTTCGAGGCGATTGACAGCGGCTTGAACTACTTCGATATTTCGGGCTTGGAGCTGGTTGAAACTTTCCGACACCTCATACAGAGCTTCTAGACTAGCTGCTGTCACAACAATTCTGCCTGTGATAGGTAAGTATTCCCAAACTTGCTGCAAAATCGATTTAATTGCCTTGCCACCTTCGATGCAAACTCGGTGAGGTAGGGTGGTAATTTGCTTCAGGCATTGGGGCGCGCTACCCGTGACGATTTGAACATTATTTACCTCAAATCGATCGCAATTAAGTTGAATTAGGTTAGCTACTTCCTCATCTCGCTCGATCGCAATAATTTGACCCTGAGGGCATAGTAACCCAATTTCGACCGGAATTGTCCCCGTCCCTGCACCAATATCCCACACTACTGAATTAGCTTCCAATCTCAATGCTGAAATCAGCAGTAATCGAATCTCTCGCTGACTCATCGGAATCCCTGGTAATCTCGCAAATAATTCATCGGGAATACCTGGGGATACATATTTCCACAGTTCGGACATAATTTTGGGGTGTTGTGGGCGATTTGTGCCTGAAAATGTCTACAGGCAGATTCTATTTACTCATATCTTACCATCAGTACTGGATCGCCCAACCTCAAACCAGTCTCTATTCTCTAAAACTCAGCTTCTTCCCGTAGTTAAATGATTTAAATTCGTTCATCAAATCTAGTTCTAAAACTGCCGTACTTGATCCAATACTGTTTGACTTGATGATGGGGAGTATGTAGACTAGCTGTTGCTTGATACAAGACAACCTGACGACGATCTCCAATCCAAATTTTGCCGATCGAATCAACCGATATTAAAGTTCCACCCAAAGCTTCAATACTTTCCGTAAATCGCTCGATCGTACTATAATCAACTGTTTCAAAAATAAACAAATTACCGGAAGAAATTAAGTGTCTGCTCCGAATCCAGCATTGCATTTTCTTCTCAGCTTCTGGTGGTAACATCACTTCATTAATTGATAATTAACAATTGATAATCGATGATTATTAATTAATATATCTAGCATTTAGGCGTTGTATTACTACTCGTTATATCGATCGAATATTAATCTCTGCTGCAAAATTGGCTACTTTTTCAAATCTTAGCATCCCAAAGGCTGAACCCCAAAGTTTTTCATGGGTATCAAGATCCATGCCCTTATCAAGACTTACCCAAGTATTTGCACCGATTTCAACATCACTAATTAGATAAGTTTTCGTACCATTACGTTCGACAAAACATTGATTTCCTGGCTCAACTTGTCCACGAAATAATTCTCCCTCGCGTCGAAAAATCATTGAGCAATTACAACGACGTTCGAGACAATCAGGGGTAATAGTTTTTAGAATATCTGGCTCTCTGGCTGCTCCAGCATAGAGCATCGCGTCTTTGAGACTATAGTTTTCAATATAAGTATCCTCGCCACGATCTACCAGTTTGTGGACACCCTGACGATAGGGACTCCATAGATCGTAATCATATACCTGCTCAGAATAAAATCCGATCGCATTGAAAAATTCAAACGGCAAGGGGCGAAAGAAGATCCGAATGTGGGCGTAATGTTGTGGCTCTGCGGCGGCTTGTTTGTGATTACTAAAATCACCTGCCATCCACTGAGCTAGGAGGAGAGAATCACTCATGAATTGGTGGATAGTGGATGGTGGATTAGGTTTTTGGCATAGTGCGTAATTCCGATGAGAAAGAAGCGGTGACAACTCCATTACCATCGCTGGTTTTGATAGTCGAGACTCGAAACCTGAGATTGGGATTGACAAACCAAATTCTTTCTTCCGCCGCAGCTCTGTCATACTCAGTAATCAGGACAAAAACATCATCTTCAGTAATATAATATTTTGCGGCTGCTGGCATCGTCTCAGCATAACCTCGATCACGTAATAATAGACCCCGATTTTGTAGATTGGGATCGGGAATCGGTACTAGGACAGTACTCCCTTTGAGAACTTCTTTTTCATCCCAATCTGACTCGCCTTCCCAACTCATGTGAAATGGGGATACAGCTTGGCTCGGATCGATGTCATAGGCTTGACAAAGTTCGACTACTGCCGGATTGTGGGGAGTGATCGCCAGGATCTCGATCTCTGATCGTACTGCTTCAAAGTGACCGAAGATCATGTGATGAGCACTACGCTGTGACTTCCATTGCCCGATCGAACCTGCTACAAATTGAGTAATGTCCATTCGTACCTAAATTAACGTTTTTTTGATTTCGACGATGAACGTCGCGATTCGGCCTTGGGCTTCTCCGCAGTCTTCGCCACTGGCTGTGGTGATGCTCCTATCACTTTTTCTTCTTTAAAGGGAATTAATATTCCAGAAGCCACTGGAATATCCTCAAGCCCAGGCATTGTTACAGATAACATCCGCACGTTCACCACTTTTCCACCCCGTGTGCCAATAGAGTGGATAGTTTGTGATAAAGAAGAGAAAGGGACTTTTAGTGTATAAACACTTGTTCGCATCATTGCTTGATTAGGGCTACCAGCTACGTCGATCGCAAATGTGCGACCAGCATCACTCAAATTAGACACAGTATTCATTGCCATAATTTTAATCTCAACAAAGTGATAAAATCGATCGATGATTAAATCGTCGATCAAGATAAAACCGAGTAATAAGTGGTAGATTAAACTCATTACCCAGTTGTCATCATCTAAGTTTAAATTATGCTAGGTGCAATTTAAACCGCAATTTTTCAAAGTTAATATTAGCCGACTTCCGTAATACTGAGAATTTTGCCACCAGTCTTGTGGATGTTTTGGATCTTCTGAGCTAGTTGATTGTAGTTAACTTCAAATGTTGCTGCACTTTTAGTCACACGAGCACCATAGTTCGCATTGTTAATTGCGATGCGGAAGCGTTTACCAGTATTGGCATAAGTACCAGAACCACCACGCGCAGGTGGTTTAATTGCCGTACTACGGTTGCCACCAATATCGCTAATTAATTTAGCTTTTTTGTTGCTATCGCTGCTCGATGCATCGCCACGCATCAGGGCGAAGGCGCGGTTGAAAGTAACATTTTTGTTACCCAGTCGGGTTTTGTTACCGCGAGTGCTAGGGACGACGTTTTCGCCGAAGCTGAGGCCATATTCATCGCTACTGATGTAAGAATCAATTTCTGCTTCTAATCCATGCTGATTATAAGTCAAAACATGTTCGGCGATTTCTACTTGGCTGTTTGGTGCCCGACCTAACAAGTGTTTGAAGTTTAATTCAACCAATCGGTATGCTGAGGAAGTGGCAAAGAATAATGAGCGATACAATTCAGACTGAGCGACTGCCCGGACGAATTCTTTGACGGTGATATCACCATTGCGAAGCATCGATTCTGCACTAGTGAGGCGTTCACTCTCCATGATGTGGGAGTTACCCAATACTTGTTTGTAAACTGCGCGAATTACTGTCTGCAAGTCATCTTCACTTGCTTGAGGACGTAGTTCGACTGGATCTGCATCTGTTAACCAAAGTGTCATGATGTTCAGTCCTAAAAATGAGTTTTGTTTTATAGTTTGAAATTAAAATTTGTGGGATTGCCCACTTGGGAATTTTGGTGGATAGCGAAGATCTACCCACCCACCAAGATCTACACGATCTCAGTAATACTAACAATCTTGCCGCTGGTGCGGTTGATCCGCTGAATCTGTGGAGTCATCCGATCGCCAGGTACGATATATTCAGTAGTGCTGACGCGACGTGGGCCAGTAAACTTAGCACCAGTAACGACAATACGGAACATCTTCTTATTAGCTTCGCCAGAACCGCCCAAGCTGACGCGGGAAGCCGAAACCTTGCTAGTGCTATTAGTTGCAACTGAATAGACTAGTTGGGAAGATTTGACGGAACTACTGACTTGAGCGGGACCACGATCGATCGCAAACATCCGGTTGTAGGTTACTTGGCTTTTACCAGCTTCTGATAGGCTGCGATTATAAGGAACGATATTTTCACCAAATACCGATTGATACTCGTCGCTATCCAGATAAGAATCGATTTCAGCGTCATAACCTTCAGCGACACAGCGGACGATGTGCAAGGAAACTTCAGCTTTGGATTCGGGTGGACGACCCAAAATGTGCATAAAGTTCAGTTCTACGAACCGATAAGGCGCACATTTTTGGAAGTAACGACTGGAATAAAAGTCTGATTTAGCAACAGCTCGCACGAATTCTCGGACGGAGATGCTACCATCACATAATTGGGATTCAGCCGATGTCAAGCGTTCGCTTTCCATCACATGGGGATTGCCCAAAACCTGTTTATAAACTGCGCGAATCACCGCTTGTACGTCTTCCGCAGAGCGGTTCGACCACAATTCTGTCCGTGTTATAGTTGCCATATTTTTGGTTCTAAATTATTGTTATTTTGTAAATAGCTACACAAAAATCAGCGGTTTTCACCGCGATCATCTTGCTAGAGTTAGCGTCTAACTTTAAGTTTGGAGTTTAATTCTCTTGATATATGAGCGAACAATCATTAAATAAAGACCTAAATCTCTACCTAACAACTGTTCTAACCCCTAACGCCTAAAGCCGAAGACCAAAAGCCTAGCTTAAACCGCAGTCATACTGACGATCGAACCACCTTGCTTGTGAATCCGTTGGTAGGTTTCCGAAAGCTGATCGTAGGGCACCATATAAACTTGGTTGCTACGACGGAACTTGGAGATGTTGTTGAGGGTTTTGGCGCGATAACCTGTAACCTCAATCCGGTAAACCTTGCCATTTTCACCGGCACCCGCACCATGGCGCGAGCGAGGATTGATTGGCGGATTGCGGAAGGTGTTACCAGGAGCGGTAACGGCTGTAGCAGTGGCGTTAATGACCAAAGAGTTAAGTTTTGGTGTTTTGCCTGATAAGTCAGCTTTGAGAGAGCTAGTAGACGCTCCACGCACCAATTGGAACGTGTGAGTGAAGCCAACCATGTGAGTGATTGCTTCAGTCTTGTAGCCACGAATATAAGGAACGAAGTTGTCCCCAAAAACGTTTTGGTACTCATCGCTGTCGATATATGAATCGATTTCAGCGTCAAAGTCACTAGCATCCAAGATCGCACTGTGAGCTTTCATTTCGTCGTAGCTATTTGGCGCACGTCCTAATAGATGACGGAAGTTCAACTCGATAAAGCGATAGCGGGGACAATCGCTAAAGCGAGACATGTACGCATCGGATTTAGCGATGGCACGGACAAATTCCCGCACGCTGTAAAAGCCGCTCTTAAATTGAGATTCGGCAACTACTGCACGTTCACTTTCCATGACATAGGCATTGCCCAATACTTGGCGATAAACGGCTTTAATAATGATCTCGGCTTCCTCAACGGAACGTCCAGGTACCCACTCCACTGGTGGGGTTTCGTCAAATAAGCTAACACCTAATTGTGAGGCTGGTCCAAAAGACATTTACGAAGTCTCCTTTAACTGAACAATAATTGATAACGCCGTAAAAATGAGAAGACTGTGCCGTAAATGAGAGGAGTAAATCTTCAACAATTGCCAAAAAGTTACTAATCAGTCATCTAAAAAATTGACGGAATTAGTAGCTCAAAGCTTTGATAAATATCAAATCCAGCTCCGTTTAACACAAAATCTGCACAACTTCTGCACAAATACCTATACTCATCTTCATCTACAGATGTAGATCTGAATGCTAAGAATCATTAAGTTTTATTGTTTCGATTCGTTGCGCCAGAGTGGTGTCACTCTGGTACCACTGGGAATGGGGGGCAAATAGCTAGTGACAAATAGCTATTGATTCAACTTTGAAAATGCTATCGACAGGTTTTCCGGCAATTGTAGTATCCCAGGAGATCGATCGCAGAAATTCTTCACCGGACTTGGTTTCGACGACATCTACGCCCCATTGATCTGATTGCAGTGCGTCGGGGGAGTTGCTAGTAGCAGGAGTTGTTTTGATGCCACCGAGGATTAAAATGTCAAAATCGATGCTCCAGGGAAGAGGCTCCGCCAGCGCATCTAAAGATTGTTTGCGGCTATTCGAGAGGATCTGAGCGCACTTTTCACCAACTTGTTGAGGCGTAAGAAATCCAGCGGCACAAACAATTTCAACGATCCAATGGGGATTGTCTACCTGACGACACTTGACTTCGGGAGTAGGTGCAAAACCATCGATAAATATCTGAGTAAAGGCTTCCCGAGTCAGGGCGGGGGTCTGACTATCCTTCAGATCAAAGTTATGGGAAAGCAGCATTCGCAGGGGCTGGGGGTCATTCATGGCTGGTTGTAAAAGCTTTTAGCTGATTAATTAGGTGGTCAAAATAGGGACTGACGATCGAATGTTGACTCGGATCGATCCGGTTTAAACTGGCTTTCTTCATTCCTTCGAGTCCAACTGTCATGGCATCTAGGGGAACTTGCAATTCTTCATAAAGTATCCGCATATTTTCCAATCCTGCCGGACTAGTGTATTCGGCATAACCGCCACTAATGCCATAGCTAATTGGGCGTAAGTAATGCCAAAAATCTCGCCAGCAAGCTTCGGCACGTTCGGGGGGATAAAGTCCGCCACCTGGCTCGGCAATGTGGGGAAATTGAGCAAAAACTTCGGTTCTAGCTTCATCGACGATCTCGACAACTCGATCGCGTAATAATTGCCCGATCGGAATTAGGCTAGAAGTCTGGGGTGATAGTGCTGCAATTTTGGCGTAATCTTCATCGGTGAGATACACTCTGGCATCTTCGGCAGATTGGAAGATCACAATACTCTCGGCAGGATGATTTGCCCAACTAGCAAAACTGATAATCCTGGCTCTAGCTATTAGTTCTTTAATTCGATCAGTCAGCATAATTTGCGATTCGATAGGAAAATTCGGTCTTCAGATAACAGCTTAGATCTGTGGGTACCCATTAAGGGCACCCCTACAGGTTAATTGTCGGTACCCAAGGGTTGTAGCCGTAATACTAATTCGTCACAATATAGCTCGATCGAAACATCGGAGCTTCCTGCTGATATTTGCTTGCAAAATTAAACAAATCCGCAAGCTGCGCTAACTCCAATCTCAGCGGTCTTTTTTGGGCATCCGCCAACCAACGCAAATCTGGTAACTGGGCAAATACCCCCGCCCATAAATAATTAGTCCCCACCGTGATCGGCTGCAAGAACTCAAACGGTGAAGGTGGATATTGCGGTAATCGTTGAATTTTACCTGTCAGTAATGGATTTGCCATCAATGGTGAGGGTGAAAGCAATACGATATTTCCCAGGGCATCTTGTTCTAATAGCAGCAAATAACCAGGTGCTCCCCAAGGTATTTCTAATAATACCGATGTCCGACTGACGATCGACTGTTGAAATTTATCCGATCCAACTCCATCCCACGCGCTAGAATCGGGAATATTTTCTGGCAATACGATCCCAAATCGATCGGACGCATCCTTAGCCATGTCCCATAGCATTCCCCATTGACTCGCGAGATTTCGATCAAACCATTCAATATCATTGAAGAAATCATCCCTGAACACCTTCAATCCTTTGAAGATCGAGTCCCAAGTCGTCCGGTCCAATCGCTCGCCCTTCAAGGCTTTTCTAGCTAGGGCTTCGCCATGAAGATCTCGAACCCTCGATAGGATCTGTTTGGCAGTATTGATCTTACGAGTTTTTAGCATGGTTAGCCACTTAGCTTTTGCGGCTGGTGACATCTCGATCGATTTAGCGGCTAATTCGGGACTAAGAGTTTTCATATTATTTTTTGCTTTGATTCTTGCCCTCTGCTAATAATTCTTTAAATATGGGTGCAGCAGCTTGGGATGATGTGGATGATGTGGATAATGCCTGAGTTACACCAGCATTAATCATATTCTATCGAACTGGCTAAATCCGATCTTCATTCAGCTCCGTACTATAAGGAGGTGCTCTCTGCGTGGAGATGCTTCGATTGGTGTTAGTGATACTTGAGAAAAGATATGTTAAATGCAAGCTGGTACAAAATCATTGGTTTATCTGCCTTACAAGGGGCGATTTCGCTGACATGGCTAATTTACAATATTTACCTGCCAAAACTATTAATTGGATATGGCTTTGCCCCAGCATTAGCTGTTTCGTTATTAATTGTAGAAAATGCGATTGCCGTAATTTTAGAACCATTATTTGGGAGTTTGTCTGATCGAGCCTATCGGTGGGTAGCGACTAAATTTGGGATTGTGTCTCTGGGTGTAATTTTAACTTCAGCAATCTCGGTTTTAATTCCGACAATCTTTGTTTTTCGTGATCTATTTAGTGCGATAAACTGGATTTTGCCAGGGGTATTAGTTGCGTGGGCGATGGCGATGAGTGTATTTCGCACGCCAGCAATTTCATTAGTTGGTAGATATGCTTTTGCCAGTGAATTACCAATTGCGACGAGTTTTCTGACTCTAGTTGGTGGATTTGTGGGGTCGATGCGACCTGTATCTCAAGATTTTATTCTTAGTCTCGGCGCACCAACTGCCTTTACGATTGGTTCGGTAGTTTTATTGGCAGCTACGGGGCTATTACGCTATTTTGATCCTGGGATGGATGATCCTTTGTTAGTAAATAAGCGTCAACCAATTGTACCGCTTAAAGTTGGTTTGTTACTCGTTACGGGCTTCGGAATTGCTTGGGGCGTACGCTGTTTATTAGAAACTCTGCCGAAAGTCTTCAAGCTTCATGTTCCACAGCTAGATCCTGTGCTAACGATGGTGGTCATTTCGTTAGCAATTGCGATCTCTGCTCTCCCAGGTGGATTATTAGCTGCTAAATATGGTAATCAACGATTAATGTTAATGGGGATTGGGGCGACTTCACTTGCATTATTAACAAGCGTATTTTTACCAAGTTACATTACAATTGCTATTGCGGTGCTCCTAATTACGATCTGTTTAAGTTGGGTGACTAATGGGGCTATTCCATTTGCGATCAATACTTTTCCTGCCGATCGATCTGGTTTAGCCGTTGGACTTTATTTTGGTGGTTTTAGTGCTGGAATTAGTTCCTTTAGTTCGGTGTTTAATCCAGTCAGTAATTTAACTCCAGTCTTAGGTGCCATCCTCGCATCGCTCGGCTTTATTGTTGCCGGGGGATGTATTTTGGCAAGTTTTAAATTAGTTGAGAACTGAATGAAAAGAAGAGTCGGGGTATCAAGCAATTTTATATAGATGCTTGGGGTGCATATCAACGTCACCTCGACCCAAATGAACATACAATTGGCAAGATTAATACTCAAACAATCGAGCGCAAACATCTCACACTTCGGATTAGAATCAAACGGCTAGCGTGCAGAACTATCTGATTTTCTAAATCTGTTGTGATGCACGATACTGTGATTGGTTTATTCATCAATCGATTTGAATTTGGCTGCGTCTTTTAACCTGCTTTCCACAGATTCACAACATTACCTATTCACTACTAATTATTAATTAGAAGGATCGCCATAATTTATTCAAAATCGATGGTGACTAAGGGCACATAACCTCACCCCATTTAATCGACGTTTCATTATTACAAGTAAACTGCTTCATCCGCCCGTTAATCAACCCATAGACCACACCATTATCGGTTTGGTCTATATAAAATTGAACTATGCCAATATTCGCACAATTTTTTGTGATTTTTTGACTGGCGGCTAATAGTTTGGATGAAGAGTTAATCAGTTGTTCTGATCGAGGATTGTTATTAACAATTGTCAAGTCAGCTACCATCGATCGACCACGCGGATACTTACCAGAAACAGCAGTAATTCGGTTGATTTTAACCGATTTGACTAGCCCCAACTGAGATCTGACCGTTCTCAACGTATTTTGACAGATAGATTTATTGGCAACCAGCGCAATTTGACTATCCCGAATAGGTAAATCTCTGAAACTTTGCTGAGCTATGACTAATGGTGAATAACCAAGGGTCAAAACACCCATCGATATCATGAGAGTACTTGTTGCTTGATCGGTGTATTTTGGCATATATTATTTCAAACGAATTCCAGCCGAATTGTTTATATTTTATACATCCTAGATTTTGAGAGGGGGTGAAGGCAAAATCAATTTTCATGATTGAATTCAGCACCCCCATCTTTCTTCGATTGCTTAACTATGGAAATGCATTATCGGCAGGTGCGGCATATCCATTGGGTAAGTTCTTGGCATTTCTTACATGGACATCAGCATTGGTGGCGCCTTTCGTAGTACGCCCAAAACAGGAGCTAGAGTTGACCAAAATTCCATCTACGCCCTGGTTAAGCCAGTCTTTGACGGATGACTCTTTCTCAAAAGTCCAAATCACTATCTTCGGACCTTGACCAGCATTACGCAATTTGATAGCCTCTTTAGTCCAGTCCTCCTCTTTTTTACTCCATGTAAATCCGGCCGCCAGACCAATTTCGTACCAATATTTATTCAGTGGATAGCCTTCCCGCTGGAAAAACGCATTAACAGATGTTGGGGAATCGTCGAAACCCATTGCGGCTACGGCTTTGCTGTCATTCAAAATTCTACTTTTAATCGGTGCAAGGTATTTCCCAGCTTTTACCAATCCGATATCGAAGATCAAATGGATATTTGGAAGATTTGCTCGAAGCGTATCAAACAATTCAGGCAAAGGACCCTCGGGATTTTTTATATCGACATGTAAAAGAGCCAGTGGTGTACCTGTACGCGATGCTTCTTTTCTTACTGACTTCAACCAGTCGTCCAGTGTCTCAGAACCCACATTCACACCATCATGCGCTAAATACCAACGTTTCTTGGTAAATATAGTTGGGCGGCCATAGGCGAAATCTGCTTCAACCGCATTGACCCCTTGGTTTTGTGCCGCGTTCTTCACGTAATCAATCCCATTGCAACGGTGGGCGATAACATAGGCAGGCCCCTGTTTTTGAGAGTTGCTTTTTGGGACTTGAGGAATTGGATCGCTTTTTGAGACTTTAGGAGTCGTATAGCCCCAGCTCTGTCCACTAAAGTTGCCGCAGTTAGTCATTACTAATTTATTATTAGTACCATCATTCACAATATCTAGACACTTTCCAGCACCAGAAAACTTGTTAGTTAAACGAGAATTGCGAAAGTTCCACCATTGCCCAGTAAAATTGCCACAGTTGGCCATAATCAATTTATCGTTAGCTCCATCATTCACAATGTCTAAACATTTTCCAGGACCAGAAAACTGGTTACGTAGTTGTAAGACTTCGCCACCTGATGATTTCACTACAGAAAAGTTCCAGAATTGCCCAGTAACACTAGCGCAGTCGGTCATATTCAATTTATCGTTAGCACCATCATTTATAATGTCCACACATTTTCCACCACCTGTAAAATCATTCTTTAAACTATAGTATGACCCTGGATCGGTGGATGGTTGTGCATTGGTGCGCTGTGAAAATAGCTGAATCCCTAAGACAGAAAGGGTAAAAGCAAAAGAAATACTTCCGATTTTTTTGAGGTTATTTGACATAAGATACTCGCAATAAATGAAAAAGAATGTTGAACAGGATGATAAACAGGGACTCAGAGTAGTGGTATTAATTTAGACTAGTTGTAAATTTTGGAAAGAGTGTGGTTCCTGAGACGGTGAAAGTATGCACCCTATCTGCTGCGACCGATCGCTTAAAAATCTGCCTCCCGGCAACAGCCCAACATTCAA
This sequence comes from Synechococcales cyanobacterium PMM_0072, assembly GCA_949127675.1. Lineage (GTDB taxonomy): Bacteria > Cyanobacteriota > Cyanobacteriia > Cyanobacteriales > Chamaesiphonaceae > Chamaesiphon. The sequence continues at coordinate 38,179 of CASBPY010000191.1, read as the reverse complement.
CCACGACATTTCTCGCTCCAACTGAAAGGGGGATAGCGACAGCTCGATCAAATGTAGTACCAGTTCGCTTGATTTCTAACTCTTTTCGAGCACCTTGAGGGCTTGTCCAGCTAATCTTCAAACCCATGACGTAGGCTCCTCCCTTGTTTCTGACGACGATTGCGCCGCCACGTTGAGATATTACGGCATTTCCATCTCGAAAACTATTATCATGTTGAACTGCCGTATAGAAAGATTCAGCAGCTGTTTTGTCTATGTTGCGCGTTCCTATTCGCAGCATATCCTTGAGAAATAAGTAATCTGCCAAATCTTTGCCACTGTCTGTTAGCTCTAATTTTGTGGTCTTAATTGAATTCCAGCGATACTGTGGAAAGCCCATCTGACGAAATGGTGCGCTCCAGTTATGGTCATGATTAAAGCAGGCCTCGAAGAACATTTTTTTCTCCCTCGGAGCACCAGCACTACAACCATCTGAATTACCAAAAGACGACGGTTTGTACTGTAGAAATATCCCGCCATCGAGTGGATTATAAATTGTACGGGTGTCTCCACCCGTCCACACAAAAGTGTTAGGATTAGCTTCTCGATACATAGGGGGATCGTAGCTAGGAACTAGTCCATCTTCATTTGCTGATAAGCTGATGTAGTTGTTGGTCGCAGAAACTTTGGGAGGGAGATCTCCTTGCGCTCTAGCTGTGTTTGTAATGAGAGCCATTACGGTAGAACTTAATAATAATCCGGTCAACCATCTTGATGCGATTTTCTTCATGGTATTTCTATTGAGATTTGGCGATCTGTCGATCTTGAATCTAGCGGAAAGCTGTTCGCTTTGGATGATATTTTCTCTGAGTGACATGGTTATCAACAATCCCACTTAGAACTCATTAATCTTGTCTTACCATTAGTACGGAGCAGCCAGCTGTTTGGATTTAAATTTTGCAAAATTCCTTCTAAAGCCCAAAATCCAGCTGTTTGGGGCAGCTCAAGATGCTTCCATCCGGTTTAAGCTGCTGTTGTTAAATCTAATCTGCTTGCACTTGCGTACTAATGACAACAGCAAAAAATGATGAGTAAAATTATGTTGCGTAAATTATTTGGTTTTAGTAGTATCGCCCTCCTATCTACTGCGCTCGTGCAATTAGCCGATCCAAGCTTCTCTGGCACGATTTCGATCGGTATCCAGCCAGCCACTGCTAGCAAACAAACCAATCAACAGTGGCAGCAATATTTAGGTGGGCGTAAAATTGTCGAATTTTCCAGCTATTCTTCCGGTTATGGTGGCGGTGGAATGAGCAGCAAGAAGGAATTGCATTTCTGTAGTAACGGACGATTTGCCTATGCTGCCCAAAGTTCATTATCAGTCGATGTCACAGGGGCTAGTGCAGGTGGTAGCGGTAGAAATAGTAGTATCGGCACCTGGAAAATTATCGAATCAAATCAATCTGTAGTTGCGATCGAATTTCTTAGTAGCGCGGGAGAAAAACAACAATCTGTATTGGGTTTAGGACAGGATGGTAGATTGTATAACGACGCAGGTAAAAAATTATTAACTACTTCTAGTGATGCTTGTCAATAAATAGCTATATTTGTCAACAATTACAAATTCAAAATTTCATAGTTCTGGAACCATTAATTCAAGAGATGTTTAGAATTTTCGATGTTTTGCTAGATTGCTCAGATGTCGCCAAATAGTTCCGAATTGATAATTGCTGAGTACTCATATCATAATGAAATCGTCATGAAAGTTATTATTAATACATAGATATATTCTATAATAAAGCTATAATTTACCCAGTCTATGATTTAGCCAGGACTGGTTAGATGAGTCAAATTTCTGCTGACACTACTGATGCTAACTTAATCGTTAGTTTGCGCCAAGGTAATCAAACAGCCTTGAGCATTCTTTACGATCGCTATGGCGGATTAGTATATACTTTAGCCTTGAATTTGCTAGATCGTCGTGATGAAGCCGAAGATCTCACCCAAGATGTATTTTTGAGCTTTTGGAAACAGGATAAATTCGATCCAAATCGTGCTAAGTTAAGCAGCTATCTATGTTTACTGACTAGATCGAGGGCGATTGATCGGTTGCGGAGTCGTCAGAGCCAACAAAAATCTCTCCAAAGATTGCAACAAAGTATCATTCCTGAAACTGACTTACCTACTCCCCTAGACTCATTAACATTAGCAGAAGAACAAATCATCGTGCGTCAGTCTTTGTCCACATTGAGCGACCAACAAAGACAAGTCCTCGAATTAAGTTATTATCAAAATCTGAGCCAATCAGCGATCGCCGCGCAAATCAACTTACCATTAGGTACTGTTAAAACTCACATGCGGCAGGGATTAATAAAATTACGGCAACTGTTGCAATCGCAGATTGGGTAAAGGAGAGAATTATGGTTAGATCTATTTCAGAAGAGGAGAAAATGCTAGCTGCTGGTTATGTATTAGGCGATTTAGATCCGATCGAAAGTCAGGAATTTGAGCTTGCACTGACTACAAATCCCGATCTTCGCGCTGAGGTACATGCGCTCGAAATTGCTTTCAATCAAGTGCCTCAGGGACTGCCCCAAATCACTCCCCCTCCAGGATTAAAAGCTAAAATCATCGAATCTTTTGTTGCTATAGAATCGAACTCAAATTCGACCGTTAATCTGCCACAAATAGCTGTCCCTGAAGCAACGTTAGTACCTACGAAAAGATTTAATTGGAGCAGGCTATTAGTAGGTATTGGACTATTAATAGGTGGATTGGTATCATTTGATAATTTTAATCTACGTCAGCAACTACAATTCGCTCAACAGGTTGATCAGCAGGAATTAGCAAGTCTTTTGACTCAACCCAAAAGTCGGTTACTTGCTTTGAGTGATCGGCAAGATCGAGTGCTTGGCAAAATTTTATTTACACCTGGAAACTGGCAACAGGTAATCGTATCTGCGAAAGATTTACCACCATTGCCTGTCGATCGAGTTTATCGCATGTGGTTAGAATTAGTTAATGGTCAAGTTATTCCCTGCGGTGAATTCAAAACCACAGAAGGAGGTAGCATATTTATTAAGCTAAATGCTAAACAAAATCCCCCACCAGGAGTTAAAGCTAAAGGTGTATTTATCACCATAGATCGACCTAACGATCCACTCGAACCAACGGGGCAAAAAGTAATTACAGGTACTATCTAATTAATCACTGCATCCTGCTGATCATCTATCACCTGCGACACTAGCCTCCTCGATCCTGAAGGCCCTTCTCCATATCACATCTGTAGTTTTAGATCGGAAAAATAGTGTGTGGGTTTGCTCTGGGTCTTAGCCAATAATTTTTGACACACACCCATCCTTATGATAGTATTGTAGATTGTGTTAACTTTATTCAGATAGACAAGCAATAACCCTTGGCTAACGTAGTCGTAATTGGTGCCCAATGGGGCGATGAAGGAAAAGGAAAAATCACCGATTTACTCAGTAAATCGGCAGATGTGGTCGTGCGTTACCAAGGGGGTGTCAACGCTGGTCACACTGTAGTCGTGCAGGGTCAAACCTTTAAACTGCACTTAATTCCTTCAGGGATTCTCTATCCCGAAACGAAATGTATCATTGGCTGTGGGACAGTCATTGACCCCAAAGTTTTAATTGAAGAACTCGATCGACTTGTCGCACTAAATATCCCTACTGACAAGCTATTGATTTCCCAAACAGCCCATGTGACGATGCCATATCATCGACTAATCGATGTCGCATCAGAAGCAGCGAGGGGAGATCATAAGATTGGGACAACTGGACGCGGTATCGGCCCGACTTATATGGATAAGTCAGATCGAATTGGCATTCGGATCCAAGATTTAATGGATGCTGATGCCTTCCGCAAACAGATGGTCTGGACGATCGAGCATAAGAATGAGATTCTCGAAAAGCTCTACAATTTACCCCCACTCGATCCAGAGCAGGTCATCACCGAGTACTTGGGATATGCCGAACGCTTGCGTCCCCATGTAATCAACACCTCGATCGAAATATATGAGTCGGTGCGGAGCCGTCGCAATATTTTATTTGAAGGTGCCCAAGGGACGTTACTAGATCTCGATCACGGTACCTATCCTTATGTAACATCTTCTAATCCGATTGCAGGTGGAGCTTGCATTGGCACGGGAGTTGGGCCGACGACGATCGATCGAGTGATCGGCGTTGCCAAAGCTTATACTACCCGTGTTGGTGAAGGCCCATTTCCCACCGAACTAGAAGATAGTAACGGCGTAGCTTTGGGCGAACGCGGTGCTGAATTTGGCACCACAACGGGGCGGAAGCGTCGTTGTGGGTGGTTCGATGGCGTAATCGGTCGTTATGCTGTCCGGATCAATGGGATGGACTGTATGGCAATCACCAAGCTAGATGTCCTAGATGAATTTGACGAAATCAAAGTTTGCGTTGCTTACGAAATCAATGGTAAGCAAACTACTAATTTCCCTGATTCATCCCGTGATTTTGCCAAGTGTATTCCAGTGTACAAGACCCTCCCTGGTTGGAACCAGAATACCGCTGATTGTCGATCGCTTGAAGATCTCCCCAAAGCAGCCTTAGACTATCTCAAATTCTTGGCTGACTTGATGGAAGTCCCGATTTCGATCGTTTCTCTTGGCCCTAGTCGCGATCAAACGATCATTGTCGAAGATCCGATTCATGGCCCCAAACGAGGGCTACTATCGGCTGATGGTACTGCGATAGCTTAGTACTGTCCCAGCCCTCACCTTCATCCCCAACCCTGTCTTGTCGTTTTCTTATTCGGGGGAACCCCCGAATAAAAACGCCGCTTCTCCCTCAGAGAAAAGGGTTGGAGATTTAGAGCAAGGGCAATCTAACATCCCAAAATTTTACAGCTTAATTCTTAAAAATATGGAAATCTCAGTTGAATTGACACCACGCGCTGCTGGTACCAAGCCTAATTCACTCCGTCGCTCTGGACATATCCCCGTCAATCTTTACGGACATGACGGTGCAAAATCTATTCTCCTAACTCTTGATGCTAAAAGCGTTGAGAACTTGATCAAAAAAGCTAGAGTCAACAAAACTCCAGTTGAAGTAAGTATTCCAGCCTTAAACTGGAAAGGCACTACTGTAGTTGCCGAAATCCAAACTCACCCTTGGAAAAACTTTCCTTATCACTTGAGCTTTTTAGCAGTTAAAGCGTAATTTAGGCTTTAGAGAGTTAATTCTAATCACTGATATTTAGTGCCAAAGAAAGAGGACGATCAAATTGATCGTCCTCTTTCTTTCTTAAATCTCAAGTTCCCTAGCGCATTGAATATTAACGACTCTTCGCCTTCCCTATAATCGATCACAGTAGATTCGTCGGTGCTTTGAATAACGTTGTACTAAACAGAGTGAAACTTCTAAACTTTGGAATATCTATGATTCAATCAATGCCAGTCAATTTTGTGTTGATTGTCAAATCATACTTGAGTTCAGCAACACCAAAAAGGAACCGCCTAAGATACAATTAAGTATCTCAGGCGGGATATGGTGTGAGGAGTGAACGAAGACATCAGCCTCCGTTATCCTAATTGTAACAGTACCACCCATGATCAGGGCGGGTGATTTCTAGTAGGATTAATCGGGTTTACTTACCCATTCCTAACTGTTGAGCCTTCTGATACACCTTGCCTTCAGTCAAGAGAGAAGGTGCGATCACGACATCGACTTGTTGCATTTCTCTGATAGTTTTGGCACCGAGGGTACCCATACTAGTTTTGAGTGCGCCGAGGAGATTGTGAGTACCATCATCCAATTTTGCTGGGCCAGTTAGGATTTGAGCTAGGCTACCAGTAGTACCGACTTTGATCCGCGTTCCTCTAGGTAATACGGGGCTGGGCGTAGCCATTCCCCAATGAAAGCCGCGCCCAGGTGCTTCGGCTGCGCGAGCGAAGGGTGAACCAATCATCACACCATCAGCACCACAGGCGATACATTTACAAATATCACCACCAGTAACTAAACCACCATCAGCAATCACGGGGATATACTTGCCCGTCTGATTGAAGAAGTCATCTCTGGCGGCTGCACAGTCCGCTACGGCGGTTGCTTGAGGTACACCAACTCCTAAGACCCCACGGGAAGTACAGGCGGCTCCAGGGCCAATTCCGACCAGTACTGCGGCGGCTCCTGCTTGCATCAGTTCGAGCGTGATGTCATAAGTAACGCAGTTGCCCAAAATGACAGGCATAGGCATCTCTTGACAGAATTTAGCCAGATTGAGAGGTTCGACTCCATCTGGGGCGAGAAATTCAGTTGAGACGACGGTGGCTTGGATAAAAAATAGATCGGCACCTGCTTTAGCGACGATATCACCAAATCTCGCGGCACCTGCGGGGGTGGTACTGACTGCGGCAATCCCACCGCCAGCTTTAATTTCGGCAATCCGACGAGCGATTAATTCTGGTTTGATGGGTTCGGCGTAGAGTTCTTGCATCAGGGGCACGAATCCATCGTTGCCAACTGCCGCAATTCGATCGAGAATAGGGTTGGGATCTTCATATCGAGTTTGAATCCCTTCGAGATTAAGCACGCCAAGTGCGCCGAGTTTGGACAGCTCAATCGCCATCCGCACATCAATTACCCCATCCATTGCACTAGCAATAATCGGAATTTCACGTTTGACGTTGCCAATTTGCCAGCTAGTATCTGGCAGACTGGGGTCTAGTGTTTTCCCACTCGGCACGAGGGCAATTTCATCAAAGCCGTATGCTCTTCGAGCCGTTTTCCCTTTCCCGATTTGAATATCCACGATCGATTTGACCTTCTCCAAAAAACATCATTTAAGTAAGCCTAACAAATCGATCGCAACATTTGTTTACTTTTTGCGATATTTTTCTCGGTAATTGAAAGGTAATTAAAAATAGAGTACGGTTCACTACCAAAACCGACCGGGATCCAATTTTTTGGCACCGTTGGGAACAGCTTGTGGTTTCGCTGCGGGAGGACGAAGTTTTGTGCCAGTACCGCCATCTTTTTCAGACAGGAACGGGCGCAAATCGATGCTACCTTTTGGCACCATCCGGCTTGGCTTGGGAGTTACTGCTCCTGAATTATTGCCCATAATATTTCCTAAGATGCCGTTCAAGCCGTTAGTACCACCATCGGCAAAAGTATTGACACCAATAGTTTGTTGACCGCTATCGGCTACGGTGAGGTTGCGGAAAACTGAATCTCTCGTGGTAATTGCGTCTTGTCCTCTGGGGATGGTAAAGACAATTCGGCACTCGCTATTTTTTTCGGTAGTGACGCAGACGGTATCATACTGATTTTTGACTTCTGTCCGTAGTTCTTTGAGTCCATCACGGCGATAGTCTTCTAAACGGCGGGCGATTTCGGTACAGCGTTGATTTGCACTCCAGTTAGTGCCCATTGTTTGGGGAACTGCCCACGGATATCTATCACCAGGTCGATCGACTGGACGATAAGTTACGGTAGACTGATTATCCATCGTTTCACAGGCAAACCGAACTTGATTTCCACCCGCTGGGACGTTTGTCTGCGGTGTCGGCGGGCCATATTGTGCTCCAGCACCACCTGCTGTCAAAACAGCACCTAAGACTGCCCAGCTCCAGATTTTAAGGGATGTTTTCATAGGTTTAAGGTTGATGTATTGGCGGTTTATTCTTTGTTATAAAGACAACCACTTGATCGAGAATGTTCCGAGAGTTCGGAGTTCGGAGGAACGCAAGCGTTCTATCATTATTTCCCTCACAGTGCCCATACTTTTCACTCCCAACTCCCAACTAATCAATCACATGAATCGGCCCATGAGTACTGGCACTAAAAAACTGCCGCACCAGTGGATTTTCGGTAGTATCGATTTCGGCAGTTTTTCCATCCCACTGCACCTTTCCTTCATAGATAAAGACAACTCGATCGACCGTGCGGCGAATGGTACTATCCTGGTGTGTAACCATAACGTGAGTTTTGCAGCCATCTTCGATTTGCTGTAAATTTCTGACTAGATCTTCAATCACTGTGGATGCGATCGGGTCTAGACCTGCGGTTGGTTCGTCGTATAATAATACTTCGGGATTGTCTTGAGGACGGTCGGGATTGGACATGATTGCCCGCGCAAAACTCACCCGCTTCTTCATCCCCCCTGATAATTGGGCTGGATATCGATCTGCGACACCTGCCATCCCCACCAATCCTAACTTCGCTTCTACCAATTCTCGAATCCGTTTGCGGGGCATCCGGGATTGTTGGAATAACCTAAATCCCACATTTTCTTCCACAGTGAGCGAATCAAATAACGCGGCTTGCTGAAATACCATCCCAATATAAATCGGATCATTGCCATCTTCGATCGATCCGCGCCGCAATTCACCTCGAATATAAACTTCACCCTCATCTGGTGCCAGCAATCCAGCAATAATCCGCAAAATCGTCGATTTACCCGTCCCTGATGGCCCAATAATCCCTAAACCTTGGTTCGGATAGATATTTAAATCCATCCCATCTAAAATTACATTCTTCCCAAAAGCTTTGGAGACTCCGCGTAGTTGAATGATTGGTTCCATTTCACTAATCCACCGAATTATACCTTTGAGTAAATATCCCACCAATTGCGGAGATTAATGCTAAACAAATCAGTACGGCTGGAAGACCAATTGCGGTTTCAGCTATTCCTGTTAGTGCGAGTGGTAAACTCAGGGCGATATTAATCGCATTATTTTGGAGTCCAAAAACCTTGCCACGCATTTCTTCTGGGGTCTCACTTTGAATAGTAGTCTGGGAGGGAATTGCAACACTCGCACTAAAGACACCCATTCCCACCAAGCATAATAAACTTAGCCAAAGGGACTGAGAAAATGATAATCCAACCAAGGAACATGCTACCCCGATCGATCCATATAAACTCAACTGAGCGCGGGTAAGTTTTTTGTCAACATAACTCAATCCAACGGCACCCAATGCCATACCAACGCCGCCAGCCGCCAACAGAAATCCAAATTGCGAAGCCTTGATTTCGGGTAATAATTCGGCCATCCGCACTGCCACCACCGTCATCGAAGCAATCACCGATTGCAAGATCACTAGTTGAATTAGCGCGCCTTTGATCTGTTTATTCTCACCCAGATAGCGAACGCCATCTTTGAGATCCGCTAAAACATGAGGTTCATCTCCCGTGGGGATTTGCTTGGTTTCACCCGTTTGGATCACGATTAGCAAGACACCCGCCAGTGCATAGCTAGCTCCAACTAATAATTCTTTACCGATATTTACGCCCAAGCCAATACTCGCGCCAAAACTATCTGCCAGAGCTAAAATTGGCTCACCAATTGCAAATCCCACAATCAGCGAACCCATTGCCGTTGTCGTGTAAAGCGAGTTTGCCGAGAGTAAATTTGGCTTGTCCACAATCATTGAGATTGCAGCTTGTTCGGCGGGAGAGAAAAATTGAGTCAGGGTAGACACCAAAAAAGAGATGATTAGCAGCAGCTCAAATCCTAATGGTAAATTTGCGACCACTTGCCCCTTGGTTAACCACAGCAAAAAGGGTACTGATAGCACCAAAAAGCCCCGTAGCAGGTTAGTAATTACTAAAACCTCTTTTTTATGCCATCGATCGACAAACACTCCTGCTAGGGAGCCAAATAAGATTGCGGGGATGGTACTAGCGATCATGATCGCCGACACCCAGCCACTAATACTCTGATTTTCTGATTGAAATTGACTCTCAATAATTGCAATCATCAGCACCAGATAGACTTTATCTGCTAGCTGTGAAAAGATCTGACCACTCCAGAGTGTGACAAAGTTGCGATTTTTGAGGACAACAAAAAATCCTGACTGAGGGCTAGAACTTTCTACTTCCGCCTTCACAGGATCGGCTACCACCGCAGCGTCCACAGCTACAACCGGATCCACTTGCACTCCTGCCGTAGTTTCATTAGTTTGGTGGGGTTCGATTACTTCATTTTCTGGTGCTTTGTCAAAATCAGATAGTCGCATTGAGTACTGTGGTGGGGCTGTGATAACCGCTGAAATTAATGTTGAAGCACGATCGGCAAAATATCTTCCATTTTAGAGCGGTTCGTGCGGGATCAACAGACAAATGCTGACCAGCTACCTAATTGCACAATAGCTTTTAGCTGATTTAATTGATCGTCCCAACCCATGTTAAACCAAAAATTAGTCGCTGGTGATGGTGTAAGCCGCACAATTGGGAGACTGGGGGACTTCCTTATCCTTACAAGTCGATCAAGGCTGCCGATCGAATCTGAATATTCAGATGATAATGAATATATTGGCGTAAAATCCGTTCAAGTCGCCGCCATCCTCCAGCTAGCTCGATATCAGAGATCGCTTCGAGCGAAAATTGGTCGATGGCTAAATCCAATCTTGCCAAGCTAGGATCGGATAGATGTTGGAATAGTAGCAACTCTAGCGCGGTTAAACGATGATCGATCATCACACTCGGATCGTCACTAGCTGCGGCTAATGCTACCGTGCTGCCAGATGCAATGCTAAACCCAATTTGCCAATTGAGTATGGTAAAGTTAGGCTCGATCGATTGTTTCGTGATACAGCAATTATGTACTTGGGGCGCAATTCCCCCCAGAGCCAGCAAGTGAAAAATTCCCTGACACAAATGGGAGATCGATCCGGTATTGTCGTTTCGATCGAGATCGTTTAATCTACCCAAATGCAGTAGCAATAGTTGATATAATTCCGGTTGCGGATGATCGCTTAATGCCTGCGCTAAGACAATTTCCGCTAAGTACTGACTCGCCGCTAATTTACCTAAATCGCCGAGAGATTGCTTGTAAGTTAGCACCGTTTCCGCTTGAGTAATTTTATCGATCGATCGACCTTTCGCAATTAATAAATTGTTCACCACAAATAGTCCACTCCGCCCACCCAAGCTAGACTTTGACTTTCTGGCTCCGGGGACGATCGCTCTAATCAAACCATATTCTGGGGTGAGAATTGTCACCAGTCGATCGTTTTCACCGATTGGTATAGCTTTGAGATTAATCCCTGTTACCTTGTATGTGCCGCTCATGAATTGGGTTGTGCTTACCTACAAACCTTTATAATATAGTTATAGTTGGGGCAAATTTATCACAGGAAACTAATCTAAAGTACTGTTTAAAAGAAATAAGCTAGTGACAGAACAGAAGCAACCACAAAATCAAAATCAAAACTTTCTTCGAGATATTTGGTACTACGCAATCCCTGGAGACCAGCTTAAACCAGGTAAAATGTTCGCAAAACAATTACTTGGCGAACCAATTGTATTTGGACGCACTGATGGTGGTGAAGTATTTGCCCTAAGAGATATTTGTCCCCACCGTGCTGTTCCATTGAGTTGTGGGCAGTTCAACGGTACAGAAATTGAATGTGCTTACCACGGTTGGCGATTCGATCAGGCAGGTCAGTGTAAATTGATTCCAGCTCTGAATCAAGATCAAGATGTAGATTTAAAGAAATTTCAAGTTCGACGATATCCAGTGCGGGAAGTCCAGGGAAATATCTGGATTTATATGTCCGATCAAGAGCGCAGTGATACTGAACCTAATCATCCGATCCCGATGGTTGCTGGATTTGAAGATCAGAATTATCAAGTTAGATTGACGATGAAGTTTGATTGCTTTATCGACCATGCTGTAATCGGATTGATGGATCCGTCCCATGTCCCCTTTGTCCATCGAGCGTGGTGGTGGCGAACGGATGCCATTTTGACAGATGAGATCAAAGCCTTCGATCCTTCGCCTTATGGCTTCACCATGCGCCGTCATCGCCTAGAGCGAGAGACATTCTTCTATCGACTACTCGGTGGCAATCCAGAGGTAGAGATTGCCTTCCAGCTACCAGGGGTGAGAATCGAGCAAATTACGACCAACACAAATCGTGTGGCAAATATGACTGTGATCACCCCGATATCAGATACGGAGACAGAAGTAACGACAATGTTTTATACAACCATCGGATTGTTAAAGCTATTTCGGCCGATTTTATTACCATTTGTCCGTACTTTCCTCGATCAAGATCGGGATATGGTGGTAAAACAACAAATTGGACTCAAGTACAATCCCCCATTGATGTTAATCCGAGATGCCGATACTCAGGCAAAATGGTACTATCAACTGAGGTCAGCATTCGCAAAATCCACTTCAGAAAATTGCGAATTTATCAACCCAGTTAAGTCTCAAGTACTCCGATGGCGTAGTTGAGGTTAATCACAAATCGCCATTACCTACAATTATTCAGAAGGTGAAGAGATCGAACCTGAGCCTGTGAGCATATCTTCTAGTTCCATCCGCTGCTCCATTTGCCGCAGGAAATAGCCTGTCATCATGGCTGAGCCGAGTAGATTTGCTAGGTTATCACGATCAGTTGTCACTTGTACGCCAAAGCCGTCGCTCGGCAACATCCCCAATAAACCTTGGATGTTGTGAGTGATAATATCTTTTACCTGGGGAGTGGTAGCCTTAGCGATTTGGGCTAAGACTTCTGGGGATTGATGTTGAAGATACTTGAGTAATTGGTTTACTTGAGCATCTTCAGATTTGCGTTCCAGAAAATCAGGATTAAATGCCATTATGACTTAGTTTATAGATGGAGCGAGGTTGTGTTCGGTTGGTTAGATCAATTGCAGCGATACGACTATGATACTGTATTCGCGATCAAATCGTCGGGAGGCAAATCGCTGCTATTATTGTGCCCTGAGAACGGTTATCCGCATTCATCAAGTTAAGATTTAGGGCTGAAGGTAACGTGGGTAGGATCTTAATTATCAGCGGCTAGATCTAACTCAGTAGTGAGATCCACCTGTGGATCAACAATAGTTTCTATTTCAGCTTCAGCAATCGGCGGAGTGTTTGTTGGGGCTAGTTGTTGGATCAGTGAATCATTAATTTCATAAGTGCGATTAAATTTATCAGTTACCTGCAATAGTGAAGAACGATTTCCAGGCTGGCGGCGTTTGCGAACGAATCCGACTTCGACTAATTCTTGGACATGCTGATAGGCACCACTTCCTCTCAATTCTACCAGATCGGTCTGGGAAATCGAGCCTTTGATCGCGATCGCCGCTAAAGTTCGTAATGCACCTGTCCCAATTTCGGCAGGAATCATTTTGTCGATCAAAGTCTGAAACGATTCACGCAATTGAAGTGTATAACCAATCGGTGTTTCGACTACTTCGAGGGCACTATCTCGATGAGCATAATCATCCATCAGCTCCATCATCGCAGTTTCGGCGGCATCTCGATCGCACCCCGCACATTCGGCGATAAAGGCAAGATCGAGTGCTTGTCCTTTGAGATATAAGATGGCTTCGATTTGACTGGCGAGACGAAACATTCTTTAGGCTTTAGGGGTTAGGCTTTAAGGTTAATACATCTAGATTCAGCTTTTGTAGGGTGGGCACTGCCCACCAGCTAAGGTTTGAGCAATTCTAATCCTACAAAGTTTGAAACAATCTATCTTCCAAGCAACCCAATCTTACTCTATTAACACCAGTTCATCTGGTTCTAGTGCCATTTCCTCAAGAGTTTGCCAGCCTGGTTTCCATTGGTTTGTATCTTTGGTGGCTTGAGCATTGATCCAAAATCTAACAGTAGGATCGCACGATGAGAGCATTTCAGCAAATACCCACTGTCCCTCTTGCTTCCGATTTACTACTTGAAAATGTCGCCATCCCCACATTTTTTGGGTGGCTGTCCACTTTGAGCCAAGTAGATGCGGGAATTTCTGTTTTTTTGGCATTAGTAATTGAGGAAAGAAAATTTGGTTGGGTGTGTTGGGTTATCTCCTTGCGGAGAAGCTCCCCCAACATTCTTCAACCCAACCTACATATCTGTTAGGCTGGCTGACTGATGATTTCGCGCAGATGAATGATATCCTGACGCGGATCGACGAGCACGACTTGGACTTGGATCCGTTCGCCAATATCTGCCCAGCGCGGGAACTTCATCGCGAGTTCGATCCCCAAATCTTCGATCATAATTAGGGCGAGACTTTCATCTTCGCGCAACCAGCGGAGGAAAATTGCATCCCATTCCCGCTCGGTCGATCGATTAAAGTATTCTAGTGTCCAATAGCGATTAGTTTGGCGTTCGACCATATTCGCTTCATAGATATTCGTCCCCAAGCCAAGCATGATTTCCTGCAATCGCTCGACGGTGAAGGGTAGCTCATCGCCGCGCAAGTGGGCTTTGATTTGGAAATGGGAAATTAAATCCGTATAACGCCGGATGGGGGAGGTAACTTGAGAATAGGTGTTTAAACCCAGTCCAGCGTGTCTGGAGGGCGAAGTTGACATTTCACTCCGTGGCATACAGCGACGGACGGCACAGGAGCGGGCAGGGCCGACTGGGATGAGAATGAGTTCTTCTTCGGGTGGGAGTTCGGGTTGGGGTTGCCCGCGATAGGGGAGCGGTAGATTGTGATCTTGTCCGTATTTAGCAGCCACTTCGCCAGCGAGAATCATCATTTCGGCGACTAATTTCCGCGCCCGATTGTCTTCGATTAGTTCGATCGAGACTTCATCACCGTAAACCTTCACCGTAGACTCTGGCATATTGATGTTGATCGAACCCTGGGAGAGTCGCCATTGTGTCCGCAGTTTGGACGCTTTGGCAATTGTCTCAATTTCCCGTTCGCCTGGAATCCCCAGTTGGAGCATTTCCTCTACATCTTCGTAGGTGAGGCGATAAGTCGGCTCGATCGTGCTCGTAGTGATCTCATACTCCGCCACTGCACCACTCGGATCGAGAATTACCCCAAAACTAATGGCGCAACATGTTTGACCCTGCCGTAGGCTCATCGGACCAGTAGCTAGTTCTGGCGGAAACATGGGAATCATTCCTGTGGGCAGATAAATTGTGACGGCTCGTTTCCGCGCTTCTAAGTCGAACCGATCTTCAGGCGATAATAGTCGAGTCGGATCGGCGATATGAATCCACAGCTTGTGTCGTCCATCTGGCAGTACTTCCAGACTCAATCCATCATCGATCTCTTGGGTACTTTCATCATCGATCGTATATACCTTGTGATGGGTAAGATCGCGGCGGTGAGCTAGATCGAGATCTACAGGTGGATTCGTCAGGAGTTCGTGCGCCACAGTTTGCATCTGGTTTGAGAAGTGAACAGGAGCTTGAGCACGCCGCAGATGGAGATTTTCATGGACACTCCACCAGCCTAAGTCTACTAGTAGACCGAATACTGATTGCTGAGTTTGGGACAGGTTTAGAGCCTTCAGATATTCTCCCAATTTCTGGGGTGGGAGATCGGGATTGAGTACATATTTTTCAAACACTTCTAGCCGTTGCTTATCAGTATCTGCCCACTCGACGGGCGTACCTGCTAGTTGTTGCTGAACTCGATCGATAAATCCTTGTTGTTCCCGTCCTTTTTGATCTTTGACAGTGGATTGGTGCTTGAGTTCTTCTACTTGAGTGCGGCTGCGGGCTTCGTACTTATCTTCTTTCTTATTTTTGAAATAAATTTTATCGTCTGAGAGCAGCACATGGGCAGCGTAACAGAGAACTGGTGTGCGATCGGAGTACAGTAAATCTGCGAGGATCGGCGGATCGATCAGTTCGCCATCTTCAACTAACATTTCCCAAGCTACTTCTAAACTTTCAGGATCGAGATTAGGCGTGACTTGATTCTGGAATTTTTCAATCTCGGCTGGCTGCTTGCAGCTCATCCCAGCCACTTCATAAGTAATGTCACGGGGATGAAGTGTATGGGATTGCGTGCGACTATCGATCGCGATCCAGTGCTTTTTCCCTTCTGGTCGATCGGCAATGGCTAAACGGCGTTCTCCATTGTGCAAAAATTCAACTAGAGTTCCCTTCTCCACCCCGATTTCTTCCTTTGTAACGGTTAATTGTTACGTGTGATTGAATTATTTGTAAATGCAGGAGTTTGAAGACATGAAGTTTGCTGGAAACATAAGCTACTAGCACCCCTCAGTCCTCATCCTGAGGCTATTTAGCCTTCGACGTTGATGAATGGCATCAAAGCGACTTGACGTGAGCGTTTGATCGAGAGAGTCATGTCTCGTTGCTGCTTGGAAGTCAGGCCAGTGATTCTACGAGGTAATATCTTGCCACGCTCGGTGACAAATTTACGAAGTAAGTCTACATCTTTGTAGTCGATTGGTTCGCCTGGTTTGATTGGTGATAACCGCTTGCGGAAATAAGCCATGTTTTTAGTGAATAGTGAATAGTGGATAGCGAAAAGTGCGGTCTTGGGGTTTCCCCTGTCTTGTCTTACCTTTTTTGACGGGGAACCCGTCCAAAGGTAAGCCGCAAGTAGAGCACCTTTTCAAGAAAGTGGATAGGGAATTAATTGCTAGTTACAGCAGTTAATCCTCTATTTGATCTCTTTATGAGTCGTGTGCTTGTTGCAGTGACGACAGAATTTACTCAACTCTAAACGGGCGGTGGTGTTCCGACGGTTTTTCATAGTTGTGTAGCGGGATACGCCAGCAGAGCGTTTCGCAGTGTTAGTGCGGCACTCTGTGCATTCCAATGTGATGATGATCCGAACGCCCTTTTTGGCTGCCATAATCTAATCCTTACAGACCCAACTTGGGAATAAAATAGACACAGTCTATAATTATCTCATGACTGTTACTCGATCGGCAACTGAATTATCGATCGAAGCTTAATTGTCGTTGGTGATACCTTGCTATTTTAGCCCTATGACTGACATTCAGACTACGTTATATCAACTCGAACATTTTGCCGACGGACTTGTCGCCGCCCAATTAACTCAGATTAGCTGGGTATCTGTTTTGACAATCTTCTCGGCGGGATTGCTCACTAGTCTAACCCCTTGTACCCTATCGATGCTGCCGATTACGATCGGTTATATCGGCGGCTACGAGTACAAAAGCCGTTGGGAAGCTGCCCTCCAATCGACGTTTTTCTGTGGTGGGATTGCCACAACACTGGCTGGACTGGGGATTTTTGCGGCAGTTGTGGGCAAGGTATATGGTCAGATTGGCTTGGGATTACCGATCTTTGTCAGCATTGTGGCGATTCTGATGGGCTTAAACCTGCTAGAAGCATTACCGTTTCAACTGCCCGACTTTGGCGGGATGGATTGGATTCCCAAGGATTTGCCAAATGGAGTGCGTTCTTATTTACTTGGTGTCACTTTTGGTTTGGTGGCATCGCCATGCAGCACACCAGTTCTAGCAACGTTACTTGCGTGGGTGGCGAGTACTGGAAATATCGGGCTAGGCGCAGGCTTTTTGCTAGCATACACCGCTGGTTATGTGGCACCATTAATACTAGCAGGTACATTTACCGCACTGATCAAAAAGTTACTAGAAGTGCGGAAATGGTCAGGCTGGATTACCCCCACTAGTGGAGTGCTATTGATTGGATTTGGGGTGTTTTCATTAGTAACTAGAATTCCAAGTTTTTGATCGACTGCTATCACCAAGACTATTAGATTAATATTCTCCTTATTCTCTCTGCGCTCTCTGCGCCTCTGCGGTTAAAAATCGGATGACGATCGAATCTAATCAATCTAACGAAACACCTCCAATTAATTTCCTTCAAATCCCCCAACGCTGGTGGAAAAAGAAAATTGTACCAGTGATCGCCAATCTCAAATTTGCGATTTCCCTAGTCCTAATTATTGCTGTATTAAGTATTACTGGAACCCTAATCGAACAGGGTGAGTCACCAGCTTTTTACCAAGCTAACTATCCTGAAAAGCCAGCCTTATTTGGCTTCCTCAGTTGGAAAGTCATTCAAGTGGTTGGATTAGATCATGTTTATCGAACTTGGTGGTACTTAGGGATACTAGTGCTATTTGGAATTAGTCTACTGACTTGTACACTGACAACACAGCTACCGATGCTCAAGTCAGCGCGAAAGTGGAAATTTTATGACAATCCTAAATTCTTTCAGAAATTAGCTCTTAGTGCTGAAATTGACGATCGAGATCTGACTGCACTTACAGCACAACTCCAGAGCAAGAAATACAAGATATTTACTGAAGGCGATAAACTTTACGCACGTAAAGGATTGATTGGTAAAATTGGGCCAATTATCGTTCACGTCGGGATGATTCTGACCTTACTCGGTGGTGTTTGGGGCGCATTGACTGGCTTTATCGCTCAAGAAATGGTACCGAGTGGCGAGACTTTTCAAGTTAAAAATATTCTAGATGCGGGACCTTTAGCCAAAAATCAGATTCCTAAAGATTGGTCTGTAAAAGTTAATAGGTTCTGGATTGACTACACGCCACTGGGCACGATCGATCAATTTTATTCTGACTTGTCAGTGATTGATAATAGTAGCCAGAAAGAACTCGATCGACAAACAATTCATGTCAATCAGCCCTTAAAATATCGGGGTGTTTATTACTACCAAACTGACTGGTCAATTTCGGGAGTCAAGATTCAACTAAACAATAGCCCGATTTTCAGACTACCAATGGCTCAATTGGGTGATGGTGCCCAAAATCGCATTTGGGGGACTTGGATTCCAACTAAGCCAGATCTAAGTGAAGGCGTTTCACTATTAGCAAAAGATCTCCAAGGGACATTGCTCGTCTACGATACAAAAGGGCAACTAGTCTCCAGTGTACGGACAGGTGGTTCGGTAGAAATCAATGGCGTAACCCTAAAAATTCTCGATGTAATTGGTGGGACAGGTCTTCAAATCAAAGCCGATCCTGGGATTCCAGTAGTTTATTTAGGCTTTGGGTTATTGATGTTGGGCGTAGTGATGAGTTACTTCTCACACTCTCAAGTTTGGGCAGTAATTAAGGATGGTAAATTGTATCTAGGTGGCCGCACAAATCGCGCTCAAGTAGTGTTTGAACGGGAGACGATCGAGATTATCGAAAGACTGCAAAATTCAGGTGAAGTTCCAGTTATTAGTACTTAACTTAATTCAGCAACAATTCCGTCAGCGAGTAATATTTGATTGGTGAGTAAATCTTCAACGCTAATTCGTAATTGTCGATCGCGATCGACATTGAATTTTACCTTAACTCGATCGGTACCAGGATATCCCGCTGGTTCGAGTTTAGCAATACTTCTACTCCCATCGCGATCGTTCAAGGTTTTGACATCTTTTACGCCACCAGTCAAACAACGTGTAATCAATCTATCCCCATCGAAATAGACTTCTGTGCCGCCAGTTGTGGCACCTAATTCACCGATAATTAATTCAATACTCGGCTGATTTTCCCGTGAGGCACCGAGGGTTAATTCGACGGGCGCAGATAGCGGATAGGCTTGTCCTGATTGAATAATTGGATGCCAATTGTGTGCATTTTGGCGTTTGTCCCAATAACGCACGCCATAGCTATGATAGAGAAAATCTTCAACTTCGATGCCTTGCAGTAATTGTAAAGCACCATGCGCGATCGCTTCAAATGGCTTTGATTGGCGCAATTTACTTTCGTCAAAATACTGACGAATCCAATTTTGAACAGCGGGAATTTGGACTGAACCACCAACTAATAACACTCCATTAATATCATTAGTTTCAATTCCCTGTCTTCTAGCTTGTTGGAGTACTTGTGTCATCGATTCATCCAACCGCTCGAAGAATTGATGCGCTGTCAAAACTTGCTCAAACTTTTCACGAGTCAGCTTAAACTCATAACTATCAAAAGTTCGATCGTCAAAATATACTTCCGTTGCCGTAGTCTGTAAAGATAACTGAATCTTTAACTTCTCCGCTAGTCTGGTAATCAAAGAGCTTGCCTTTAGCCCCTGCTCCTGTGCCAACTCCTGTGCCACCCAATTATCGATATCCGTCCCACCCAAATTTTGACCCGCCTTGGCAATTACCCGCGCCAACTGGGGCTGTTGAGTTGCTGCTGCTAGGGATTTGTCACCCCACTTCAATAAGAAGCCCAGAGGCGTTTTGCCCTGCTGTACTTGCTTGGTTAATTGCACCAGGGAAAAATCCAAGGTTCCCCCACCAAAATCGACTACCAGCAATGTCTCTGCCGCTGTCATTCCATACCCCAACGCCGCCGCTGTCGGCTCATCAATTAGTCGTACCTGCTCCACTGGCAGCTCCGCACAGACCCCACTCAACCAACTGCGATAAATCTCAAAACTATCCACAGGTACAGTCAACACCAGAGACTCGCCCACCGTTAGAGACTGTTGTAACTGCTTAATAAGCCCCGTCAGAAATAATTCGCCCACCCGCTCAAACGTCATCGATACTCCATCTAATTCGGGTAAAAATCCCTGAATCGGTGCGCCAATTCCCCGCTTGAAACCACGAAAATAACGATTGTCGCCCTGAAGATCTAGTCCTCGATCGCGTACCATTTGACCTAGTAACACTCGTTCCGTACTTCCATCCTCCACATATACCAAACTGGGAATCAACGGCGGATTCATCCCGCCCGTGAGGGACAACCCTGGCAGCGTTATCGTTTCGGCTTGTTGTGTCGCTGCATTCCAACGGCTGATCACGGTATTACTAGTCCCAAAGTCGATCGCAATTGCCATAGCAGATGGTGTGAAGATTCTAGTTTTTAGCCTACCACGCGAGTTATAGTTCCGATCGCTTCATCCATTCGATCGCGATTGTCAGCAATACAACAATGGAGATCACCGTACTCCCCATCGCCCACCAACCTGTCGCTGGAAACCTCCCAGTCATTGTTTCGTAAGAAATGTGCTGGAGTGCCCAGACAGTATATGGTTCGATCCCGCGAAGTTGGGTTGATGGTAAGCCCGCACCACTAAACACAGCATAAGCAGCGAACTTACCCCGCCATCGGGACACTGATTGCCGGAATCAAAGCTAATGCCATCCAAATTATGGCTTGATTGATCCAGCGGTGAGTGCCAAACCAAGCGGCTAGTTCTTTGTGATAGATGGCATGAAAACCGCGATACCAACTATGGGGAATCCGCTGAAATTCTGAATTTTGCTCAATCATTTTTGGCAGCTCCCTCGACTAAATTTACAAAGATATCTTCGAGGTTCTGAGTAGATCGAATTGAGTAACAATTGTGGCTGGATTTACCATTACTAGTCGTAATAATTCTATTTCAGCGGTATGAGCATCAGTGACGTGAATTTCGAGTTTAGTTGTGCTGACATTTGCTAGATCTGGGCTGCTCCTGTCCACCTCAACTTTTTTAACCCACGGTACAGCTAATAATTTAGTTAAATTAGAAAGCATTACAGCCAAAATCTAGCATAGTTAGTTCGGTAGAGCCATTAAGTTTAACTGCAAAATCGATACTTATTCATTTGCTATGCGACTGAGATTTAATTGTGCTGCTAGCGAATTGCCATCTAGTATCAATATAATCCCAGTATGAATCTCCGCCGTACCAGTGAATTTCTCAAAAGATCGGATATTAGTGATAGCTAATATCCGATCTTCATTAAAAGCATAGTCAAGTAATTATCTATCTGTAGCACCAAATAAGCTTTTAGCCCTAATTGTTAAACGCCTAAAGAGCCACGAGTCACACCTAATTGATTAATTAACTTCAACTCCTGCCACAGTTCTGCTCCGCTAATTTGCCCACCTAATAACTGTTGATAATAACCGATCGTTTGACTGACTTCTTCCGGTGTTTCATTCACAAATTCCAACCGGAAATTGTAGACACCCAATTCGATTAGTCGATGGATATATTCAGCCCCAGTTTGGGCGACACCATTGTAGACAGTATTTCGACAACCTGCGTCGGCTTGGAGGATATGTTCGGTGCCAACTCGATCGCGTAATTTGACTTGATGTTTGTCACAGGGACGACCACAATTGGTATAGTCGGTACCTTCAGATAAGAATGCACAAAAAACGCAATGTTCCATGTGGAACATCGGCATGTGTTGATGAATGGTGACTTCAAACCAATCGCGGGGACAACTGCGAATAAGGGAAGTTAATTGATCGATATTGAGGTCATAGGAGGCTGTCAGCCGCTCCAAAGTATAGTTTTGATAGAAATAGTCGGCAGCTAAAGGATTGGCGATGTTGAGGGCAAAATCACCGATGCAGCGTTCGGCTTTAAAGAACTCTAAATGGTCATAGTTTTTGATTAGATAACCATCAGCATCACTCGATCGAACTTGCTCTAAAATCCAATTTTCGCCTGTTTTGGTAATTCGGGGTGGAGCGACAAATATTTGGGGTGGATTAGTTTTTGTCTGTCTGGCGGCGCGGACTAATTGAACTGCTTCGCGATATTTCCGGGGGTCTTCTAGTTCACAATAGATAGTGGTGATGCCCGATTCGATCGCCGCCGGAATCTGCTCTAGTTTACGAACTAAAATGTTTAGTTGGGGTGGTTGGAGATAGGTACTTTCAAGCTTGGGGAGAAGATCGGTTAATTGATTAGTGGGGGAAATTTGCCAGGGTTTGGGTTGACTGCGAATTTCGGCGAGTTTAATTACTAATTCGCGGCGTAAATGATTGAGTGCGCTGACAGGTATCATCAGATCACCTTCGATCGAATTGGTCAGATCTCCCAACTTAAATGGAGTATTTCCTAAACGTCCTAATTGGGATATTAGTTTCTCGGTAGTTAGAGGTTGATTTTGAGCAGGGACTAAAAGGATTTCTGATTCTACTTTAATTGTATGTCCGATCTCGTCACGGGCGATCGCAATTAATGGCTGATTAACGGCTCCATGTATTTCCAGATCGATCGATCTTTGAAATTGTGGCACATCGCCAGCATAGGTTTGACGTACCTGTTTATCCAATTCTGGATCGCTAGTTTTCCAGACTTTATCACCTATGTATACACGGCGAAAATCGATCGATCCGCGCCCAAATGCCAGCATGATTTCCGAGTTATCATTACCACCTGTAAAGACCTCATAAACCCGTCCGCCTTCCTCTCGCTCATCTGGATGTCCACAATCAAATACAATCCCATCACCTGGTTTGATCGGTGCAATTGGACTAATCGTAATCGCTTCTCGATCTGGATAAACCCGAATCACTTCTCCTAAATATACACCGCGTTTTTTCCCAAATCGGGCATGAACTAAAGCTTGATTATCAATCCCTTCAAACCAGCCCGTATATAGTCCCCGCGAGAACGCCATTTCCAGATTATATAAATCTTTTCCCGACTCAACTTGTGGTTCCAAATCTGCCACAATTTTATCTAGAGCCGATCGATAAACTCGTGTCACACTTGCTACATATTCAGGTGTCTTCAGTCGCCCCTCAATCTTGAGACAACTCACACCACTTCTGACGATCTCAGGCAATACATTTAATCCCGCTAAATCCTGGGGACTAAGTAGATATTTCTTGTCACCCAGATGATACTCTCGATCGTCTACAATCAGATCGTAAGGCATCCGACAAGCTTGGGCACATTCACCCCGATTTGCCGATCGACCACCCAGCGATTCACTCGTCAAACATTGCCCCGAATAAGCAACACACAACGCTCCATGTACGAATACTTCTAGCGGAATTGAGACTTTTCGATCTCCCAATTGTTGCTTAATTTTCGTGATTTCGGCGATCGAACATTCCCGCGCCAATACAACTAAATCACAGCCCAACTCATGGGCAAACTCGACCCCCGCCGCACTCGTCACCGTCATCTGCGTCGAAGCGTGAATCGGAAAATCTGGCGACAAATGCCGAATCAACTTACAAATTCCCACATCCTGAACGATCGCCGCATCCACACCCGCTAAAATCATACTGCGGAGATATTGCTCCGCCGCGACTAACTCCTGGGGAAACACCAACGTATTCATCGTCACATATCCCTTCACGCCCCGCTGATGCAACCACGACATCAGTTCCGGCAAATCGCCTACTGTAAAGTTCTCCGCCCGCATTCTGGCATTGAACCGCTCCAACCCAAAATAGATAGCATCCGCGCCATTCTCGACGGCTGCTTTGGCACATTCCCAGTTCCCTGCTGGCGCGAGTAATAAGGGGCGATGGGTACGGGTGGGAGTGGAAATGGGTGCAGTTTGCATACAGTCGAGTTTGAAAAATCTACGCCCCTGTATTCTAGCCTAGCTAAAAATTGCAAACCTCACGTCTTCAAAGTTACTTGAGTAAATCCTCGGCGTAACTGGAGTTGTCGATCGAGCCAAGAGTGTCTAATTCTACTACCAATTATCGGAGCTAATCGACTCACTGCATGTCGCAAGATTGGGTAATTGTGCATCAGTTCGGCTTGGGCAACTTCCGCTTGTTGGAGTCGTTGGATCTCGATGATTTCCGGTTCTCGTTCGGCTTGAATTTGAGCCAGTGCAGTGTCAATTGACGCTAAATTTGGTGATTGCTGCAATGCTGGTACCAAATGATTGGTGGCAACGATCACATCCCGAAGAGCCATATTAATTCCTTGAGCGCGAATTGGGGACATCGGATGTGCTGCATCACCTAACAATAATAATCCAGGCACATGCCACTGAGGACAACGCCCCACCACGATCGATAGTAATAGTGGTCGCTCGATTGAGTCTTTTTGATCACGTAAATGACTAGCCAACCAATCAGGTGCCGCCGCTGCCAATTTTTCCGACCAATCAATTTTTTGCCATTCAATCGGATTGTCTCGATTCAGCGACCAACCTACCTGAAGATTGCCCTCAGAGCCTTGGAATACACCAAAAGCATCTTGACCTCGCAAGACTGAATAGAACACGTTCTCAGCTTGGAAAGCTGGGCTGGTGGGAAGTTTGAACCAGAGGATATCAAAGCTTTGAGCCGCTTGCATTAGTTCTAACTTCGCTTGCTGACGCACGATCGAATTACGTCCATCGGCACCAATTACCAGATCCGCTGAGATTTCCCGACCATCAGCCAGTTGCACCCCCGATACCCGCTCATTTTGCCATAATAAGTCTCGAACGGCTGTCCCTTGGATCAATTCAAACTGCTCACATTGATTTGCTCGATCTAAAACTGCCGCCAAGAAAGCAGGCTGGGAAATCAGCGTACAGGGTTTACCACCTGATTCCATCGGCTCATCAACTCGAAAAATCGGCCGATTTTCGATATAGAATTCCCAAGCATCGATCCTGCGGTGTGGAATACTGGCAACCAACTCAGTCAGTCCCATCTGATCGATCGCGTCTAGACCACTAGGCATCAGAGCTTCGCCTCGAAAAATTCGCCGAAAGCTGCTGGAGGCTTCAATTAATTTAACGGCAATACCTTGCTTTGCTAGTAACATTGCCAAGGTTAACCCAGTTGGGCCAGCACCAATAATTACAATTTGGGTCATTGTTTGCTACAAGTGATGATGCTTGGGGAGATATTTGCTTAGTCAGAGTTCTCATGATAGAACAAAGCCATCTTCATGTAGGCAGTAAGATATATTTAGCGAAGTAATTAGGAGCAAGCACGGTGCTGGACATTAGACAGATTCGAGAACATCCAGAATTGGTACAGACAAAACTAGATCTCAGAGGTATGGGTGTCTATGATATCCAACCTATTCTCGCTCTGGACAAGCAACAGCGCGAACTAGAATCTAGTCGTAGTCAACTTCAGGCTCGTAGCAATGAGATTGGTAAACTAGTTGGGCAAAAAATGGCAACAAAAGTAGCTCCAACCGATCCAGAAATTCTCGCTCTCAAAGCTGAAGGAAACACTGTCAAAGCTCAATTGGGCGAACTTGAGCCAGCGGAACGCGAACTCAAGGCGCAGATTCTCAATCTAATTCTCCAACTCCCCAACCTGCCCAGCGATACGACTCCAGTTGGCAAAACCGAAGCTGAAAACGTCGAACTCCGCAAATGGGGTGATGAATATATTCCCACTAATTCGGAAATTCTGCCCCACTGGGAAATTGGTGAGAAACTAGGGATCTTGAACTTTGAAAGTAGTGCCAAACTTGCTCAGAGTCGGTTTGTGACCCTAATTGGTGCTGGAGCCGCCCTAGAACGTGCGTTGATTAGCTTTATGCTCGATCGACAAATTGCCGCAGGCTACACCGAGGTTAGTCCCCCGATTCTGGTCAATACCGCTTCGATGACGGCGACGGGACAGTTGCCAAAATTTGCCGAAGACGGTTTCAAATGCGCCGAAGACGATCTGTGGTTGATTCCCACCGCCGAAGTGCCCGTCACCAATCTCTATCGCGAACAGATCCTCACTAGCGAACAACTTCCCATTCATCACTGCGCCTACACGCCCTGTTTTCGGCGAGAGGCTGGTAGCGCGGGCAGAGATACAAGGGGATTGATCCGGCTCCATCAGTTCAACAAGATTGAACTAGTCAAATTTGTTCATCCCGATACTTCAGAGCAAGAACATCAAGCTCTCGTGAAGAATGCCGAAGCTATTCTTCAGGCACTCAAATTACCCTATCGTGTCCTAGAACTCTGTACAGGTGATATTGGCTTCAGTGCTGCGAAATGCTATGACTTGGAAGTCTGGCTCCCTTCTGCTGGTAAATATCGAGAAATTTCTAGTTGCTCGAATTTTGGAGATTTCCAAGCCCGTCGCGGTGATATCCGGTTCAAAGAAACTGGTAAAAAGGGGACTCAATTTATCCATACCCTCAATGGTTCGGGCTTGGCAATTGGTAGAACGATGGCGGCGATTCTGGAGAATTATCAGCAGCCAGATGGCACGATTCAGGTGCCTGAGGTGTTGCAATCTTATTTGGGTAGGGTCGTTTTATAGAAATTTTGGGATGTGAAACATTGGCTCGCCCTCACCCCAGCCTTCTCCCCGTGGGAGAGGGCGCAAGATTATTGATTACGTTCTAGCTACTAGTCCGGTTCCCTTTCTTCCGTGGGAGAAGGGGCTAGGGGATGAGGGCAAAGTCTTTGCTTGCACCGATCGATCAACTCGTGCTATCGTAATAAAGGCTAATTTGCAGTCTAACTGCATAATTAAACAGCTATAAGTATTTGAGGTTCAGTCGCGACTAATTTTGCGTTAACCAAAACCGAATAGCCAACCACAGACAGCAGGAGCAATTGCTTAATTCCCTGCCGAGGTTAACGCAAACAGTCCAAGCATCTGGCTACATTAGTAGTGAGACGCGATCGATTGAATGAGAACCTTGGCACCTAGTGTCGGGGTTAATTTTATGCCTTTTCTGTAGTCCGTTCACACCCAAAACTCGATCGATCGAGAGGTAAGCATTATATGGGGAGAACCCTCGCAAACAAACAATCGATCGTCGCCGACCTCAAGCAAGACTTGAGCGAAGCCACAATGGTCGCGGTGATTAACTACCAGGGTCTAACCGTGGCAGAAATCACCGACTTACGCAGACGGATTCGCCCCAAAGGTGGAATCTGCACGGTCACTAAAAATACCCTAATGGGTAAAGCGATCGAAGGTAATCCCCAATGGGAGGCACTAGAACCATTATTGAAAGGTTCTTCAGCATTCTTATTGCTCAAAGATGACATTGGTGGCTCGATCAAGGCTTACCATGAATTCCAGAAAGCAACCAAGAAGACTGAACTTCACGGTGGTGTCATGGAAGGGAAAGCCCTTTCCGGCGTTGATGTCAAAGCCATCGGCGATCTCCCATCGAAAGAACAGCTCATGGCGCAAATCGCTGGTGCTCTCAACTCCGTCACCGCGAAAATCGCGATCGGTGTTAAAGAAGTACCTGCTTCGATTGCCCGTGGGATCAAAGCCCATGCTGAAAAAGTTTAGAGCGGCAATTGGGATTAGCAATAATCGCCCAGCACCAATCTTGACAGTTACAATTTTCACCCATATCTAAGGAATCTACACATGTCTGCTGCAACCGATACAATTTTAGAACAGTTGAAAACCCTCAGCTTGCTTGAAGCGGCTGAATTGGTCAAACAAATCGAAGAAGCTTTTGGCGTAAGTGCTGCGGCACCTGTAGGCGTAGCTGCTGCTGGTCCTGCTGCTGTTGCTGAAGCTGCTGAAGAGCAAACTGAATTCAACGTCGTCCTCGAAGCACTAGCTGACGAAAGCAAGAAAATCGCCGTCCTCAAAGTAGTCCGCGCGATCACTGGCTTGGGCTTGAAAGAAGCTAAAGACTTGGTTGAGTCCACTCCTAAAGATGTCCTCACTGGCGTGCCTAAAGCTGCTGCTGAAGATGCTAAGAAGCAAATCGAAGAAGCTGGCGGTAAAGTCGTCCTCAAATAGTTTACTAAATTTAAACTCGATCGTCGCAAGTAAATCAATATACTTGCGACAACTGAGCCAACCTGGGTTGGCTCTTTTTTGTGTTGAAAATATCTCGATCCTTATTAATATAAGATTAGACTTTTTTCAGAAGCTCATAACAACAATTTATTCTAAAGGTGAAATACAACTAGCCAATTTCTAAGAGAGAAATTAATCGATCGATCTCGCAGTGATTACCAAATAACTCACGGGCACAATTGATTTTAATTGGTTCTTGCAGCCGGACTTGACCAAAGGCTCGATCGATGATTTCGACAGTAGTGAGCGTATCCAAATCTACTGATAAGATCGGGATTTCTAGGTCTTCAGCACGGCTGAGAATAAATTTTTGGGGTGGAAGGTGTCCGGTGAGAATCAAGCACTGTGTAGAGGTTTCTAGGGCAGCGAGTTGAATATCTGCTCGATCGCCACCAGTGACTACTGCCATATTATTACCGCGTCGGAAATATTCGAGGGCGGAATTGACATTCATCGCTCCGATGGAGAGACTTTCCACCATCAAATCTAGCCTGTCGGGACGACACAGAACTTCTGCTTTAAGTTGTTCAACGAGCTGTTTGACGGTGACACTTCGCAGCAACCCATTGCGATGGACAATTCCAAACACGGGAATACCTGCCTGCTCCAAATAAGGTACCAGAGTGGTCTGGACGCTCTCGATCCGATCGCGCGGGATATCATTGATAATACAGCCCAAAAGTCTTTTACCCAGACGTTCTTGAGCTGATAGGAGCAGATCGACACTAGAGATTGGATCGTAGCGGTTGACAAGGAGCACGCCAGCATCTAGGGATTCGGCTACTTGAGCAGTAGCCAGATTGAAGAGGCTACCTTCGTGCAGATTGGCAGCACCTTCGAGAATAACCAGATCGCCTGGAAGTTGGACGCATTCTTGGAGTAATCTCCCATAGTCTTGATGATCAACTCCAGTTAATCTATCGATTGATTTGGCAGCATCCAATACTAGTAATGGAGAGCCTAATCGCGCTGGAGGAAGTGATAAGGCTTGCGCCATCAATCGGACATCACTATCAATTGCCAGCGGATTGACTGCATTACCAGTGACGACTGGTTGAGCATAGGCGATTTCAATCCCCTTTGCTTGCAAACGATCGGCAATTCCCAAAATTGTTGCCGATTTCCCACTACATGCCTCAGTCGAAGCCACCATCAAGTATTTCATAGCATTCCCACACACTTACCCGTAGTCATTATAACTGTCTAGCCGATCGACATTGCATCGATCTGAACATGTGACAACTGCTTATATGTAGGTATCAAAATCCGGCTCTAGACTAATTATAAGAACTTACGAGCCAGAAAATACGCCGCGATCGATTTAGCATCGATCGATTCTCCTCGATCTAGCGCGGCTTCAAATTCGGCTGGAGTCATCAAAATGACACTAATATCCTCATCATCATCACCCGCAGGTTGTACTGCTAATTTCTCCAGATTCTGGGCTAGGTAAGCATAAATAATCTCATCCGAATAGCCAGGTGCTAGAAAAAATTCACCTAGGTTCTGCCATTTACCAGCACGATAGCCAGTCTCTTCTTCGATCTCTCTCGCAATTGTTGTTGCTGGATCTTCGCCTAGTTCCAATGTACCTGCGGGAAATTCGAGGATTCTACCTTGGGTTGCAAATCGATATTGTTTAACCAGTACTAATTTACCATCATTGGTAATCGGCACTGCCATTGCCCCACCTGGATGATGCACACATTCCCAGTCACCAATTACCCCATTCGGCAGTTCAATTCGATCAACATCAAAGGAGAATTTACGCCCTTGATAATGCAGCTTTTTCTCAATTAGTTTAGCAGGTTCGTTTCCTAGTGGCATGGGAATTGGTGAATGGTGAATAGTGGATAGTGAATGGTGAATAGAACTGTAGGTTGGGTTAAAAAATGTTGGCGTTAGCGGAGCGTTTGCCCGTGCCTCCGGTAGGCTAACGCCAAGAGCAATAGCCTCTCCTTCAGGAGACAACCCAACATTAATATCTCAGCGTAAATATGTTCTTATTTACACAAATAAATTAACACCTGCATGTTCTAATTTGTTGCAGAGAGTGATTATTGATCGTCCTGATTTTGGCTCGATTATATCAGGAGCAATTTCACTCAGCGGCACCAATACAAATGCGCGATCGAGCATTCGAGGATGGGGAACTTGTAAAGTCGGTAAATCGATAATTAGATCATCACAGAGTAATAAGTCTAAATCTAGTGTCCGCGCCCCCCAAACTTCTTGACGTATTCGTCCAAATTCAGATTCGATCGAGTGCAATACATTCAACAAATCTAATGGTATCAGACTAGTCTGGATCATTGCACAACTGTTCAAATATTCTGGTTGTGGTGGCCCTACCGGAGCAGTTAGATACCAGCGAGAAACAGCAATTACCTCAATCTGAGCATGTGATCGGAGTCGATCGATCGCACCAGTTAATATCGATTGCGAATCACCTAAATTACTACCCAACCCGATCGCACAAAAGCTCATAATTTTAATCATGATTTACAGAATTTTAAGGATTGATTTACTTGTACTATTTCAGTACAGAACTCTCAACTCTCAATTTTCTAATGCCTTGAGCAAAACCAATGACGATCGTGATATTAGAAAGTGTTAAAAAAGCTTCGGCACTACCATGAATCCAATCCACATTTGCTAGGGATTGATGCAACACAAATTGAGCATATACACCCGCCGGAATCGTCACTGCCACAAATAGCAGCGTTAGATAAAACCCAATCAATGCCACCTTAGGCGTATTATTTTTCTTGGTCATAAACCACAGAAATCCCAAGTAAGGAAACAAAGACAAAGCAAATAAAGATTCTTTGGAAAACACTAATTCAATTATCGAATCCATATTACTATTCACCATTCACCATCCACTTCTAACGACTCTTTACTAATCTGCCAAGCCGCCCAGCACATCGTTCCATTTCCAATTACCGTCGTCGCTGCTTGGAGCGTAACTAGCCATTCGAGATCGAGGGTATTGTCAAAAAAGTGCCACGTACAAGCACACATCGCACTCACCAATGCAGGTAACATTCCAAACGATAACTTGCGCCAAGCCAGATTGCCACTAGCTTCCGCATATAACCAAATCAACCAAATCGCCGTCACCCACTCAATGACACTAGAAACGTGAATAATCCAAGTCGGAATCGAAAGTACATGCACTAAAATCTAACCTACCCGATGTTCAATTACATGAGTCGAGCTAATCCACTCGCCCTTCTCATTGTAGCTACGAATCAAGCGTTGGCGTTCACGATCGGACAACAACCATCCTGCCTCGACAAAAAATGGTTCGCGATGACTGACTTGCAGTGGCGTATTACTCGACATCCCATCGGGCAACAATAGCACTCGCCGAGGCGTGGCTCCCGTCTCAAAGTGCAATCGATTGCCGTCAATCCTTGCAGTCGAATCAATTGAGCGGCTACCAAAAGCCAATTGCTGCTGCAAAAAACCGTTAGTTTCGCTAATCTCTAAACTCACGGAAGTAGTTTCTGGAGCCTTCCAATCTGCATAGACAGTGTGCGCCGTTCCTGCCCATTTGCCTACCAACTGGGCTACCGTCAGATCTGGGCGCATTTGCCCATCCGTACCACTACGAATTTCGCGAATCAACGTCAGACTAGCAAAGCTACCCTGATTACCAAATAATTGTACCAATCTCGATCGACGATCGCCAGAGACAAATCCATACTCTGCACCAAATTCAGTGAATGGAGCCACTTGGAGCGAACCCTTGGAAAAAGCCCCAGTGTCAAAAAAAACTGCTTGTCTACCGAGTGAGCGATATTCTTGGACATTATCTACCGTCGGTTGTTCGCTAATATCAGTTGCAAACCGACGAACTCTAAACCGCACCAGTTGGTTATCTTCCAACCCCTCTAGCTTCAAAATTGAGGGTGTCGAAGTGAGCAATTCACCGTCAGTCGAAACCTGAGTAAATGAACCAACCCATTCGCCGAGATTCTTGAGAAAATTTCCCCAGTTATTTTCCATGTGTATTCAATCGGATTTTCGGTAAGTAGATCTGAGCACTAGCAATACTATCAATTCAAGCACAGCCAGATCCAGAAGTAATGGTCGATCAAATATTTGGACTGAATTTCGGATGTCCGATTTCCAAAACGCTTTCAATCAGTAGTGCACCGAGCGAACTCCGCCAAGCTTTATCACAAAAGTGAACTTTAGAGCGATTGACCTGATAATCTGATAATTAGACTTAGTTTCCAACCTTCCATGTCACAACTCCCCACCACCCTCGAAGAATCGATCGGATTGGCTCAAGCCGCGACTATTGCCGCTATTGCGGCTGGGCACCAGCGGATCACCGTCGAGATTTTGATCCCCGAACTCAAGTCGATGAATTTGGCACGACAATTTATTGAGGCATTTAGTGAGCGCGGGAATACGCTCAAGGTATTATTTAGCGATACTGGAGCCGCAGCTCTAGCCAAACGAGACTGGGCAGATATTAATTTTAAAATTGACGATTTGGGCAGTAGTCGATCGCCGATTGTTGATAAAATTCAAGAGGAAGATCAACTATTCATCGCGATCGAACCTTCCGCTATAGAAGTCGAGCAAGTTGAAAAATTGTGTAATGCTGCTGGAGATCGTCCAGTAATATTATTCTTACCCAAGCTGGAAGATGCCGCAATTGTCGGTATTGGTTATGCCGCCAGACAGCTCCGAGATCGGTTTTTGACTACTATCACCTGCGCCTATTATATCAAGCCCCTAGAAACAGCGGCGATTTACCGTTGTTATCCCGCTCAATGGCAGGTATGGCTCGAACAGGATGATGACTATACTTTATTGGCTGAATGCCCCCAGAAGCCCGTTGGTGACGAGCTAGACGAGATCCTGATCCCCTCAACGCTTGGAGCTGGTTCCACCACAACTAAATCCTCTGGTGTATTTGCTAGTTTAGGTCGATTTTTGCGAACTTTGAGTAGATGATTTCCACCAGCGTTTTTTCCATTGAGAGGTAGTTTCTAGCCCACAATCATCTTGCTCTAATTCCCGCCGGATCACGATTTTTGCCATCGAATCAGTGAGTGTGGGATCTCGATAGGGAATCGCCGCGCGAGTCTGAAGATGTTCGAGTTCTTGTTGAGATAATAGGGGCAATTGTGACGCATCAAAACTAGCAATTGTGCCTGGTGCTTTGCGCCCAACTGGAGTAAGATTGGCGATCGATAGTCCAGCTTGAATCATCGCTGTTCTGCCTGCTGCTGCACATGAATAGGTCGAAATTATACCATCATCAGCGCAGCATTTCGCGACTCGATCGATAAATTCTACCGTCCATAATTGGGGACAAGATAATGGTGAAAATGGATCGAGAAAAATTGCATCGGCTGTAAATGATCGATCGATTACCTGTTGAATTGTCTGCCTGGCATCTCCGAAGATTAATTCTGCCTTGAGTTTATCGGTATCAATTAATTCTGTCCGCGCCAATTTAGCTAATAGCTGTGGAATCGGATCTTCCCACGCACTCAAGATCCGCTGTTCAATGGCTGAAATCACTACAGATCGATCGAGTTCAAGGGCGATAATTTCGACAGTGCAATTGGGATTCGATCGCCAAATCGTCGATAATGCTGCTGCACTATTATATCCCAACCCATAGCAGATATCTAATATTCGCAGATGACCACGATTAGCTTTCTCGGCTAGTAAGGTTGGGATTGCGTACTTAAATAGTGCTTCTTCTTTTGCCCCATATTTGCTATGGAACGTCTGCCCAAACTCCTCTGAGAAAAAGGTATAAGAACCGTCATCAGTGATGCGAGGATCAAATTGTTGGGGCATAACTACTCCCGATGATTATTTCACACCAACAGCACAGGGACAGGTGACTGATTCTCGATCAAGTCTATCTGTCAATGTTACCTCATCCCGATAATGACGGGGAGTTGCCAGCAATAATCGCCATGCTTCTGCCCCTGGAATCAAGTTATAAGATTCGGGGTAGTGGGTTTGTAATAATGCTTGAACATGGGGATAGTAATCAGAATTGATACTAGGGAATAAATGATGTTCGGTATGGTAGGAAAAATTGAAGTGCAATAAGTCAAAAATCTTGGGCATCTTTAATGACACACTATTAACTAATGGATCGTTAATATTAGTCATCTCGCAGAGGAAATGATTGGTATAGATATAAAACATCACACCTGCATATCCTACGCCTAATGGCATAATATATCCAAGTAAAATAGCTAACGGATTAAACTTGAGATAAGCTAAAATTCCGAAATGAACTAAACAAATTGCCACTAATTCGATCGCAATAATCTGGCGTTTGCGGGGACTGACTACTACTGGAGCGGGAACATAAGTAACTCGATCGTTATTGAATAGTAAAATCGAAGTAATATGGCGAAAAGTATGGACAACCCAGGAGCTAGTCATTCCCACGATTAGCAACAACCAATTGACTTGGGCAGATGGTACGAATAGATTTTGAATCCACTTGCCCCACGTCTCATTTTGTCCAACTAAATACATCCGATCTGGATCGGTAATTGCATTCGTTTCGGTATGATGTCGGTGATTATGGACTGCTTTCCATAGTGTGGGTGGCATCCATAATAATGACAGCGCAAAGAAGCTCAATAAGTATCGCCACTGGGGTTGCTTAATTGTGCTACCGTGCATCGAATCATGGGAAGCAAATAGACAAATTACAATACTATTTCCCATGATCAGACTCAATGGTAGATATAACCATAGCCATTCGATCGACCATTGATCTAATGATCTAGCGATCGACCAACCTAGTCCTAATATCAGTAAATTGATTGCTAAAATTACTAATTTATTTGAGTTCGGCTTAAATGCTTCAACTGGAAGCAAAGGTCGCAACACCTTGACATATTCTGCTTGACTAATCATTTATTTAAGTAGGTATTTACAGGTATTTTTAAATTAGATTATCTATCTCTAATCTAAATCAAGATTGCTATTTTTAGCAGTCTTGACACATTGTAGATGATTTTGCGTTGGATAGATTTTAATATATTTAGATAGTTCTCACACCAGAGATCCACCACAACTAGAACCGTTCCCAGCCGTACAACCATAGCAATAGGATTCGGTTTGAATTTCACCAATTAGATCCAGACTACCTGCGGCTAATAGTTGATCGACTGTGAGTATTTCACCTGTGGGTGTAATAGCAGGGAGATTAGCCATCTGATTGAAATCACAATCATAGACATTGCCGAGATAGTCGATCGATAGTTGATCGCGACACATCAGTTGGGCGACGGTGTTAGGATTATAATTAGACTCTAAAAAATTCAGATAAGGTTGATGAAGCTGGTGATGCTCTAATTGAAACTTAGTTCTACCGATCGGTAAATTGGTAATCGTGAAAAGATGATTAAAACAGACATCAAAATGTGCTGTGAAGAAAGTTTTATAGTCTCGCTCAAGTGCTACCTGATCGGGAGTCAATCGAAAATCTGTCGAGGTGGGAATAGGTGGGTTGTAGACTAGATCTATCTGTAAATTAGGATCTCGACCATATCCCAGTCGATTCAACCATTGTAACGCCCTAATCGAAGCATCGAACACCCCCTCTCCCCGCATCCGATCGACATTATCGGCTAAATAACAAGGTAGTGAAGCGACGATTCGGACTTGATTTTGGGCACAATAATCAGGGATGTCCTCATAACCAGGCACAAAATAGATGGTCAAATTAGACCGCACAATTACCTGCTTACCTGTGGCGACAGCGGCTGCGATGATTGGTTTAAAGCCATTGAGCAGTTCTGGCGCACCTCCGGTGAGATCGACAGTTTCGATCTGAGGAAATGTGTGGATGAGTTCGATCACTCGATCGACAATAACATCAGATATCTCCTCGGTACGGTGAGGACTAGCATCGACATGGCAATGGGTACACGCAAGATTGCAACGCTTGCCCAGATTGACTTGGAGGATTGTAACTGGCTTTTTGGTAAGTGGCGCATCAAGTCTTTGTCTAAATGGGGTAACTAATTCAGCAACTTTGGGTAATTGAATCATGCAGCGAGGATTTTGAAGTGTACCAGTCTTTAAGTTTAATTTGTTTGAACGTAGATTCGATCGCGAGTACTCGGCAGCGCAAGTTTAGCCACTATTCAAATCCTCCCAACTCCTAACTCCCAACTCCTAACTCAATCCGCCCCACAATCTGAATCATGACTAGTAGCAAATCCACATCATCAACAGCATTCTTAACTACCGACTTCGCCGAGATCGATCGAGCTATTGCGAGTCTTTACGACCATCGAGATCAGTGGGTAGCGACGGGTATTCCCCAACGATTGGGATATCTCCAAGCCTGTCTCGATCGAACCCTAAACATTGCCGAAACTTGGGCAAAAGCTGGCTGTGGGGCAAAAGGCATCGATCCCAAATCAAACCTAGCCGGAGAGGAATGGATTGCTGGGCCGATCGCGACAGTCCGAAATATCCGGTTGCTGATCACCACCCTTCAGGCAAATGGACAACTCCCGCCGCCCAAAATTTCCCGCCGTCCAGACGGACAAGTTGTCGCCGAAATATTGCCCGCAAATTCGATCGATCGGATGTTATACTTAGGGTACCGAGGCGAGGTGTGGCTAAAACCGGAAATGTCCCCCACTCAAGGTCAGATTTATCGAGAACCAACTGCTGGAAAAGTCAGCCTAATTCTTGGGGCGGGAAACGTCTCGTCAATCGTCGCGATCGATGTTTTGTCCAAGCTATTTAGTGAAAATCAAATCGTCATCGTCAAGATGAATCCAGTCAATGCGTATATTGGCGAGTATCTAGCCCAAGCATTCGCGCCATTAATTCAAGCTGGATTTTTACACATCGTCTACGGTGGCGTAGCTGTGGGTGAATATCTGTGTCAACATGCCCAGATTGAAACAATTCACATTACTGGTTCTCATCGGACTCATGATGCGATCGTCTGGGGAAATACATCCAGCGAGCAGCAAGAGCGAAAAGCTGCCAACCGTCCGCGCATAGACAAACCCATTAGCTCTGAACTGGGCTGTGTCACCCCCATTATTGTGGTACCTGGCAAATGGTCTAAATCAGACCTAACCTTCCAAGCACGTCAAGTCGCTAGCACGATTGCCAATAATGCTAGCTTTAACTGCGTTTCAGGACAAATTCTCGTAACGGCATCTGGTTGGACGCAGCAAGCTGAATTTTTAGCCGCAGTCAGGCAAGAATTAGCCGCTATTCCGCCTCGCCAAGCTTACTATCCAGGTGCCCAAGATCGCTATCAAGCATTTCTCGACCAGTACCCCCAATCCGAGCCTCTAGGGACACGCACCCCAGAGATCATCCCCTGGACAATAATTCCTGATGTACCCCCAGTAGCAGGCGAATACGCCTTGAATGAGGAAGCATTTTGTGGGATCTTGGCTCAAGTCTCGATCGAGTCTGATTCTGCCGCCGATTTCCTGGCCAAAGTAGTGGATTTTGTCAACGATCGAGTTTGGGGCACTCTCTCCTGCACCGTCTTAATCGATGCTCAAACCCAAAAACAATATCACCAAGAATTTGACACTGCGATCGCTAATTTGAAGTATGGTGCTATCGGTGTAAATATTTGGTCGGGAATGATCTTTTATTTTGGTTCGACTACCTGGGGTGCTTACCCTGGCAATACTCCCGCTGATATCGGTTCCGGTAGTGGTTTCGTCCACAATAATTACCTCTTCGATCATCCCCAAAAATCCGTCGTCTACGCCCCATTTCGGATCTTTCCCACCCCCGCCTGGTTTGCCAATCACAAAAATCTACTGAATATGGCGAAACAACTACTCAAACTCGAAGCCCATCCTACCTGGAAAAATCTTCCGCTTGTCGTGTTGGCGGCACTTCGGGGATAATAAACACAAGACTTTTTGGAGCAGATCGCCAATGGTTCAGACCCCAGTTAGACAGATCACACTTGAAGAGTTTCTGGCACTCCCAGAGACCAAGCCAGCTAGTGAATATATCGATGGTCAAATTAT
>CASBPY010000190.1 GCA_949127675.1 Synechococcales cyanobacterium PMM_0072 | reverse complement strand
GATTTATTTGTGAGCATTTAACAACAGAATTCTAATTGATGGTACATTACTTGGCGAGCTTCGTCAGGGTGGAATTAATGGTGAATGTGTGCCAACAGCTTGTTGATCTATCTTCTATATTCGATCGAGAATAATTAGAAACTAATGCATCTAGATAGTTTGGGTCAAGTTCAACCAGATCGTGCAAGCTTTAAAGATCTTATCAATCAATTCAAAGATATTCACCACAATGCGTTGACTGGTAACACGATCGTCCGAGTAGAGTCTCAGCCGAGTCGGATGTTTTCTTTCAATCGGGGTCGGTTATCAGGAATTAGTGGTGGAGAATATTTGGTTGATTGCTGGCGTAGGAACCTAGAAATTGCCAAACTTAAGTCATTAGCAGAACTAAAGATCGACGCTACCGACAATCGACAAGTACCCCTCAAATTTAATGTGATTGCCCAGCAATTAGTCACCAGCGAAATTTTGGTTGATTTAATTCAGATCTGTCAATGCACTCAACAGCAATTGTCGTATAAATTTATTCCGATCGATCCGAACAACCTCAAATTAAATTCCAATCTCACCTTACTCGATATTCAGCCGATGTTAGCTACAGCGATTCGGGATTGGCAAGCTTGGCAAGATGCCGGATTATCGGAATATTTCCCAAATCAATTCCTGTATATTCAGGATTCAGTCAAGTTATTAAAATTAATTAGGAGCGATAGTTCTCTCACAATATTATTATCACTCAATGGTCAGCAATCACTCCGAAACTTAGCGGCCGATCGTCAACAGGATTTACTCAAATTCACAACATGGCTATTACCGCTACTGACAGCGGGAGCGATTGCACTTTCACCCATGAAAATCACTCAAATTGAAACTAAAAATCTCAATCATCATTCAGCCAGCAATTTCGCACCCGATCGAATTGGATCTTTAATTGCCTGTATCGATGACAGTATGGTTGTCTACAAAAATCTGGAAAGATTGCTGACCAATCGAGGCTACCGATCTTATAGTATCCAAGATCCATTAAAAGCAATCCTGACTTTAATCAAACAGAAACCAGATTTAATTTTCTTGGATCTATTAATGCCGATCGTTAATGGGTATGAAATTTGTCAACAAATCCGCAAGACACCATCACTCAAAGATATTCCGATTATTATCTTAACTGCTAAAGATGGTCTATTCGATCACCTACGAGCAAAAGCGATCGGTGCCAATGAATTTTTGAGTAAACCAGTCTCTGATCCGGAGGTGATTAGAGTGCTGCGGAAATATGTGGATGGTGGATAGTGGATAGTGAATATCGACGCAAGCGTCTCCCAGTCTCCCAGTCTCCCAGTCCCTTTACGGACTAACGATCGAAACATAAGGTTCACTGAGATATTTATCCGCAACGGCTTGCAATTGAGTTGATGTTAATTGCCCAATTGCTGCGCTAAATTGCTGATCAAAATCCAAGTTTAATCCTAATAACTCATACCACCCATAAGTTTGCGCCAACTGCCCGTTAGTTTGTTTACCCAGTGCATACTGTCCGAGCAGCTTATCTTTGGCTGTTTGAAGTTCTGCGCCTGAGAGCGTTTCCAGACGTAATCGATCGACTTCAGCCCGCAATCCACTCACAGCAATCTGAGTATTGGTAGCGGCTGTACCCATATAGACGGCAAAGTGGGAAGTGTCCAATCTGGTGGGATAAAATGCTGACACGTCGTAAGCTAGCCCACGTTTTTCCCTGAGTTCGACGAATAAACGACTAGACATGCCATTGCTGAGATAACTATCGATTAGTTTGAGCGCGATGCAATCTGGATCGTGAATGGCGGGAGCAAGATAGCCCAACATGACGATCGCTTGTTGGGTAGATTGCTGCTCTACTTGATATTGGGGAATAGTACTGACACCTTGCGGTACTAGGGTTGGTGGTGCGGTTTCAGGTACCTGCCAATCCCCAAATACTTGGGTGACTAGATTGATCGCTTCCTCTGGGGTAATTCGTCCAGCAAGGCTGATAATTAGTCGATCTGGTCGAATATGAGTCTGATGGTAATCAACCAAGTCCTGACGGGTAATTTGCCCCATTGTCGCCGCAGTTCCGAGTGTCGATCTGGAATAGGGATGTTCGCCATACAAGGCTGTCCGCAATTGCCGATAGGCATTATTAAATGGTTGCTCTGTTTGGGATTTGATCGCTTGGAGGATCAACTTGCGTTCGAGTTCAATCTGCGATTCTGGAAAGCTTGGGGTGCGAAGAATTTCCCCTGCTAGCTTGAAAATATCCACTAAATCTGACTTAACCGTCTTCAGACTCAGTTTGATGTAGTCCGTAGTTGTATCTGCACCGAGTCCAGCTCCCACGGATTCTACCCGATCAGCGATTTCCAACGCCGATAACCGCTCTGTTCCCTTCATCAATACCGAGGTCAATAGTTGCGCCAATCCCCCATGTGCTGGTGCTTCCCACCGACTCCCCGCTGGAATAAAAAATCTGCCAGAGACAATATCCGCAGTCGGATTGGCGATCGTCAGAACTGTAATACCATTCGCTAACTGGCTGCGGTGGACTGGGTGATTAATCATTTATGAGGCTGATGCTAGATATTAAACAATTATCAACCATCAACTATCAAACAGCACCGTTGTCATATAATTTTCTGCCCATTCTGTCCCAAAAGCTTTTTCTAACACCCGACGGGTTTTATCGTTCTGTTGCTGTTTTGTAGAATAGTAATTCTGGGCGGCGACAATCTCAGCTCGTTCTTGACTATTGACTGGAATTGCTATGGCTGCTTGTTGACAATGAATCGTCAGCATGGCGGTGACTCGATCGAGAAACCACTGTTCTTCTTCTGGATTAGTTGGGCGAACAAAGAAACAAAACTCTGAAAAAATATCTGCCCAATCAGGTAAATCGCGGGGCTGACTAAAGTTATGGGCAGGTAATTGATGAAGCGGAATCTGATAATTTTCAGGCAATACCCGTTGAGCATTGAGCGGGGATAAGTCGGCAATTGCGGCACTGATTTGACCCCGCCCTGCGACGATATCTGTCCCAAACATCGGCAGGGCATAGTCAGGATGAGGAAACATCACACAGTGGAGAATATCTAGATTCTTGCCAACTTGAGCGAGTTCGAGATGAAGTTTCCGAAATTGGGGGGTTTGGTAACACTTATTTTCGATGATCAGTTTTTCACCTTCCAGTCGCCCTTCTACATAGCCTAAATCGGAAGGGAGATGATAGGGGGAGAGATCTAGATGCTGTGCCCAGACAGTTTCGATCGCATTGGCAAGCTGCTGAATTAGGGTGTGCTGGCGCGATCGCAGTGACTGGGTACTAGTTTCCATCATCATAAATAACCGATCCAAAATTGTGACATCGCTCAATCTGCATCGATGAAGCTGATACATCGGATCGAGACTGGTGCAATTTACTTATGTCCAGAACACCCCATACACCCTAAATCCTAACAGGATCGGCTATTTACAAAGATAAAGCTTCATCTTTGTTTAAATAACCTAATTCCGTAGCAACCATTTTTGACTATTGAGTCGTAGTACCAATCCTGAAACTAGCAGATCTAGGGTAATTTTCCGTTCGTCAATCAAGAATGGTTCGATCGTACTGGATTTACTGGTTCGATCGACACAGGATATCGCTCGTTTTCCCTGGATATTATCCTCAAAAAAGTAGATGTTAAATTGACGACTACCATCAGCCCAATGACCAATCACTTGACTGCAAGCTGGGGAGTTTTCAAAGCCCTTGACAGCGATTTTAGACTGCTCTAGGGAGACATGGAGATCGGTGACTCCTTTCTCTACGAGGGCTTGAGTTAGAGCGGGTAGATAATCTTGCTCGATAAATTCAATAAAGGGTTTCGCTTCAACAGCCGGAGGTTTTTCCTTCTTGGGTGGAACGCTTTTTTCCACGCTGGGCGGACTCGCCTCTGCACCAGTTGCGGTAGGATTGTTTGCTGGAGCGTCAGTGGCTTTTTCCCCTGCGGATTTAGCTTTGGCTGCGGGGACTACATTTTCTGGAGACTCTTCTACCATATCGATCGATTGCCAAGAACTTTCAATCTAATTTTACCGCAACCATTGCGAGGACGATCAATTACTTAGAGTAAATTCCAGACAAAATTCCAGATCGCAACGGTGATCACACCGACGGCTAGGGCAAAAGTGATTAATCCGATGATTAGTAAACCAATGAATAATCGATCGGATTTGTTACGGACTAGAGGTGTTTGGACATGACTTTCGACAATTTGCATATTGCGTAAGTTGGCTTTGGAAACCACATCAAAGATATCGCCCAAGATTGGCACCGAGCCAACTACGGTATCAACCCCTAGATTGATCACCATCTGGATCAATGCTTTCCGAGGCAAGCCCATCCGTGCGGCTTCGATAATTATATAGCCAGATAATGCCGCACTGACAGTATCACCACCACCAGGAATCAACCCCAAGATTGGATCGATCCCAATTCGTTGTTTAGTACCTGGAATTACAATTGCACTGTCGAGTAATTGACTCAACTGGCGCATTCGCTTCAATCTGGGGAAGTGACTAGAATGTGTATCTGCGTGTGGCTTGTTGTTTACCTGTCTTGATTCATCCATAGCTAGTTATATCTAAATTGAAATCTAAAGTTATCTATCATAACTAGGGAACTCGATCGCCAAAGCTTGTATCTTAAATTGCAGCATCATCACCGATCAAAAATATGTTCGCCGATCCACGAGACTATCAGATCGTCTTTTTAGCTACCTTTCTGGGATTAGGAATTACGACTAGAGATTGGTCGATTAGACCAGAATTGATTCTAGTTCTAACTATAACATGTTGCCTGACTCAATTAGTCCTAACCATTTTATTCAAGCCGACTGAAAATCCTTTGATTGCACTCAAAAGTGCCCTAATTACTAGCTTGGGATTAGCATTACTATTACGTGCCGATCGAGTGAGTACGATGATCCTCGCTGGAACCCTAGCGATCGCTAGTAAATTTATCTTTACTAGTGGTGATAAACATTGGTTTAATCCCGCTAATTTCGGGATTATTATGGCTTTAATCTTAACACCTGATGCCTGGATTTCCCCAGGACAATGGGGTGATGATTGGTGGTACTTACTATTGTTTCTCGGTTTCGGTGGGATTGTGCTCAAACGAGTAGGTCGATGGGATACTAGTCTGACTTTTTTTAGTACCTACGCCGCATTAGAAATTGTTAGAAATATCTGGCTCGGCTGGACATGGGATGTCTCTCTACACAAATTAATGAGTGGTTCACTGCTATTATTCACCTTATTTATGATCACCGATCCGCGATCGATTCCCAACGATCAGTCTGCTCGAATTGGTTGGTCAGTATCGATCGCCATCCTAGCATTTATTTTACGCAATTATTTCTATATTAATGAGGCAATATTTATTGCTTTATTTACAATCTCGCCTCTGACAATTTTACTCGATCGATTAAGAATAGCACCTCAATTTAACTGGTATTCAAATGCAGGTAATAATCGAATCGAAAACATTTAAGATGGCGATTATTGCTAGATAGCCAGAGGGGAGGGCGGGTTTGTTTGAAATCTTTAGTGCAGATAATATCACTAGCATAAACCCGCACCCTACAGATCTATCCATTCACCATCCACCATCCACCATCCACCAATGAAAATATCCCAAATCATCATTAGTTTCTGCCTTGCTTGTATTCTGATCCTAACTTGTGCGACTCAAGCGATCGCTTTTTGTGGCTTTTATGTTGGCGGTGCCGATGCTAAGTTATTTAATAAAGCTTCTCAGGTAGTCATTGCTCGAAATGGCGATCGCACCATCCTAACAATGGCAAATGACTTCCAAGGTGCGATCAAAGATTTCGCAATGGTAGTGCCTGTTCCAGTAGCAATTAAAAGAGAACAAGTACATATTGGTAAGCGATCGACGATCAATAAATTAGATGCATTTAGTCAACCCCGACTAGTTGAATATTTTGACCCCGATCCTTGTGCTCCAAGTATGTCCTCTGATGCAATGGAAAGATCCGCCTCTGCACCACAGGCTGTATCTCCACCAATGATGAGAAAAGCAACTGGAAATCTCGGTGTCACCGTCGAAGATCGCTTCAAAGTCAAGGAATATGAGATTGTTATTCTCAGTGCCAAAGAATCGAATGGACTAGAAACATGGTTGCAACGGAGTGGTTATAATATTCCTAAAGGTGCGAGTGAATTACTGAGTCCATACATCAAACAAAAGCTAAAATTCTTTGTTGCTAAAATTGATATTAAAGAATTCAAAAAGACTGGTGGAAAGGTATTACGTCCGCTACAAATCGCTTATCAATCACCTAAATTCATGCTCCCAATCCGGTTGGGGATGATCAATTCCCGTGGTGAACAAGATTTGATTGTTTACATTCTTTCACCTAAAGGACGAGCTGAACTGACTAATTATCGGACGGTCAAAATTCCAACTGGAACAGCAATCCCTGAATATGTCAAATCAGAATTTGGCAGCTTTTATAAAGCAGCATTTCAAAAAGTTTATGAGCGCGAACAAAAGAAGGTGGCTTTCTTAGAATATGCTTGGGATACTGGCAATTGCGATCCGTGTTCTAGTGAACCACCAACACCAGCAGAGCTAAAAGATGCTGGTGTGTTTTGGAATAGTAACGGTGAAAATACTTCTTCAAATCCATCATTTCGTCGTCCAAC
Organism: Synechococcales cyanobacterium PMM_0072; assembly: GCA_949127675.1. Classification (GTDB taxonomy): domain Bacteria; phylum Cyanobacteriota; class Cyanobacteriia; order Cyanobacteriales; family Chamaesiphonaceae; genus Chamaesiphon. Next base: position 205 of record CASBPY010000190.1, on the reverse strand, counting down.
GCCTTCTAGTAATACTTTTATCACCCGTCTCCATGTTCGGTATACACGCAATAAATTTCCTGAGGATCTGATGTTTCAAGAAACTGGTAATCAGGAAAATTTCCAAGGTCGTTATGTGATGAATCATCCATTTAAAGGCGATGTCAGTTGTGATGCTGGCAAAAAATATCAGCAGGCACTTCAGCCGCGATTAGAGAAGGAAGCT